>NZ_MBEM01000208.1:0-2014 GCF_001954045.1 Mycobacterium sp. SP-6446
CTGCTGTGCGCGGGCATCACGCTGTTCTCGCCGCTGCGGCACTGGAACGCCGGGGCGAACACCCGCCTGGCGATCATCGGCCTGGGCGGCCTGGGGCACATGGGCGTCAAGCTGGGCGCCGCGATGGGCGCCGAGGTGACGGTGCTGTCGCAGTCGCTGAAGAAGATGGAGGACGGGCTGCGCCTCGGCGCGAGCCACTACTACGCGACGGCCGACCCCGACACCTTCAAGAAGCTGCGCAGCAACTTCGACCTGATCCTCAACACGGTGTCGGCGAACTTGAAGCTCAACGACTACCTCGGCCTGCTCGACGTCGACGGGACGCTGGTCGAGCTCGGCATTCCCGAGCATCCGATGGAGGTCGGCGCGTTCCCGCTGGCGCTGGCGCGGCGCAGCCTGTCCGGGTCGAACATCGGCGGGATCGCCGAGACCCAGGAAATGCTGGATTTCTGCGCCGAGCACGACGTGACGCCCGAAATCGAGCTCATCGAGCCGGACTACGTCAACGAAGCCTACGAGCGCGTGCTCGCCAGCGACGTGCGCTACCGCTTCGTCATCGACATCTCACGCCTGTGAGGCGCCCTCGGCCACACTGCGCCCGCACGCGATCTCTTCAGCGGCCTCGCCATCTTCGTCACCGGGGATAACCTCGCTGACGTCGATGCCGGCCAGCGGCCATCCGGCGGCGGCCAGGGTGGCGGCGACGCGGCGGACGTTCTCCGGGCCGGGGTCGCGATGCGTCAGCTCGGAGATGGTCTCGGCGATCTCGTTGCGGTCGATCACGCCGTCGGTAATCGCGGGTGATCCTTTCGCGGTCAGGTTGCTCACGACCTCCTTGAGCTGATCGGCAGTCAGCGGCGTGCTGCGCAGCAGCGCCATCAGCGGCACCCGGTCGGGACCGGGCACGCCATCGGGGTAGCCGACTTGCAGCCAGCGGATTACCGACCGCAGGAAGTGGGGGTGATTGCGCGAAGAACCGGATGTGGTCACCCCATCAGTGTCATGGCTTCGCGGTCGCCCGCGCCACCGGGGCATCGCCCCGTCCCGACAATTCATGCCCCGTTCACCGCCCGTACCGTCGGGCCGGCAGAATCCCCAGCCGCTGGTCAAAAACGGTTTTGGCGCTTTCTCGTTCGCCGCGCGGAGTACAGTCGAGCCATGACCCGACCCAGCCCGAAGCTTCCCAAGCCAATCGCTTACGTGCATCTCAATAACCCGGGCGATCTGAAACCGGTCCGGGCTTTGCAGCGCGGCTTGGCGGCGCGCCTACGGGACATGGGCCTGGCCGTGCAAACCGAGAGCCTGCGGGAAATGCGCGTCCAGATGGGCCTGGACATGCAGGTCGTGTACGTCAACGTCCGCATGCCGATCCGCGACGGGGTGACGCTGCGCTTACCGGTGATGGCGACGATCGCGCCGAGGTTTTACTCGCCCACCCAGGCCCAACACCTCGACGGCGCCGACGGCCACAACTGATCGACGACCGCCGGCGCGGGTTTCAGAAGTCCCAGTCCTCGTCCTCGGTGACGACGGCCTTGCCGATCACGTACGACGAGCCGGAGCCGGAGAAGAAGTCGTGGTTCTCGTCGGCGTTGGGTGACAGCGCGGACAGGATCGCCGGGTTCACGTCGGTCTCGTCGCGGGGGAACAGCGCCTCGTAGCCGAGGTTCATCAGCGCCTTGTTGGCGTTGTAGCGCAGGAACTTCTTCACGTCCTCGGTCAGCCCGACCTCGTCGTAGAGGTCCTGGGTGTACTCCACCTCGTTGTCGTACAGCTCGAAGAGCAGTTCGTAGGTGTAGTCCTTGAGTTCACCGCGCTTGACCTCGTCGACCAATGCCAGGCCACGCTGGAACTTGTAGCCGATGTAGTAGCCGTGCACGGCCTCGTCGCGGATGATCAGCCGGATCATGTCGGCGGTATTGGTCAGCTTGGCCCGGCTCGACCAGTACATCGGCAGATAGAACCCGGAGTAGAAGAGGAAACTCTCCAGCAGCGTGGAGGCCACCTTGCGCTT
>NZ_MBEM01000209.1:0-2215 GCF_001954045.1 Mycobacterium sp. SP-6446
CACCGCGGCGAAGGTCGCCGAATCGCCGGCCGAACTCGCCTCCGCCAGCGACCTGGTCTGCCTGTGCGTCGTCGGCGACTCCGACATCGAGGAACTCACCACCGGCCAACACGGCCTGCTCAACGCGATGAAACCCGGCGGCGTCATCGCGGTGCACAGCACCGTGCACCCCGACACCTGCCGGAAACTCGCGAAAGATGCCGCCGCCCAAGGTGTTTCGATCATCGATGCACCGGTAAGCGGCGGCGGCGGGGCGGCCGAACAGCGGCGCCTGCTGGTGATGGTCGGTGGCGACGCCGACATCGTCGAGCGCTGCCGTCCGGTCTTCGAAACCTACGCCGATCCCGTCGTCCACCTCGGCGAGCTGGGCTCCGGGCAAACCACCAAGCTGCTGAACAACCTGCTGTTCACCGCGAACCTCGCAACGGCGGCCGCCACCCTCTCGCTGGGCCAGGCACTCGGCATCTCCCCGGACCGGATCACCGAGGTCGTCTCGCGCAGCAGCGGAAACAGCTTCGCGCTCAACACCCTTGGCGGGGTCGGCGGCCTGGAAAGGCTTGCCCCCTTGGCGGCCACGCTGCTGCAAAAGGACGTCCGCCTCGTCGTCGACCTCGCCGACCATGCGGCGGCCGACGGTGGTGCGGTGCTCGACGCGGCCGACGCCGCCCTGACCTTGATGGGGCACCCGCGGTGAAGGTCGGGTTCGTCGGCGCGGGGCGGATGGGCCGCCCGATGGTGGCCCGCCTCGTCGAGGCCGGCAATGACGTCAGCGCGCTGGGCTCGACCGCCGACAAGCGCCGCGAGCTCGAGCGGCTCGGTGCCAACGCCGTAACCGACGTCGCCGGGGCCGCGACGCAGGCCGACGTCGTGGTGGTCTGCGTGTTCACCGACGAACAGGTGCGGCAGGTCTGCCTCGACAGCGCGCTGCTGCACACCATGCGGCCCGGCTCCGTGCTGGTGGTGCACACCACCACCAACCCGAGAACGATCGAGACCATCGCCGCTCGCGCCGGCGACGTCGAAGTGGTCGATGCACCGGTCAGCGGCGGCCCACACGACATCGCGGCCGGCAAGCTGACGCTGTTCGTGGGAGGCGCCGACGACGCCGTGGCACGAGTGCGGCCGGCGTTGACCTGCTACGGCGATCCAATCCTTCACGTCGGTCCGTGCGGCGCCGGCCAGAAGGTGAAGCTGGTCAACAATGCGCTGTTCGCGGGGCACATCGGGCTACTCGCCGAGGCGATCCGGCTGGGCGGGCGCCTCGGCGTCCCCGAAAAGACCCTGCTCGACGCGCTCCCGCACGGCAGTGCCACCAGCCGGGTCCTGAACCTCGTCGCGGCGGGCGGCTCGATCGAGGCATTCATCGAGGCCACCGGCGAATTCGTCGGCAAGGACGTCGACGTCGTGCGCGAGATCGTCGAGGAACGCGGCACCGACCTCGGCGCGCTGGATGAGGCCATCAGCGGCATCAGGGTCACCGGGAAGATCTGAAATGACTGCATGTTGGCCTTTTCGCCGCGCCACGAAAGCGCTACCGTTAACGTTACAGTCAGGCGTTCCACTGTAACGATTCCAGCCCCTACCCTCGCCGCTGAGGAGATGCAGTGACAAAACCGAAAGTCGTCTTCGACCCGTTCTCCGAAGAGTTCTTTAACAACCCCTACGAGATCTACCGGCGGATGCGCGAGGATGCGCCGCTCTATTACGACGAGAAGGAGGACTTCTACGCGCTCACCCGCCATGAGGACGTGGCGGCCGGATTCAAAGACTTCGAGACTTACTCCTCGGCGCGCGGCTGCGACCTCGCGATGGTGCGCAAGGGCATCCCCGCCGAACAGAAGTCGATCATCTTCATGGACCCACCGGAGCACCGCCACATGCGCAGCCTGCTCAACAAGGCCTTCACCCCGCGCGCCGTTCAATCGCAGCGGGACACGGTCATCGAGGTGATCGAGAAGTACCTGAGCGCTGCCGATCCCGACAACTTCGACGTCGTCCAGGACTTCTCCGGGCCGTTCCCGGTCGAAGTCATCACCCGCATGGCTGGCGTGCCGGAGGAATACCGCCAGCAGGTGCGGCACTGGATCGACGCGAGCCTGCACCGCGAACCGGGACAGATCGAGCTCAGCGAAGAGGGGATGCAGGCCAACATCGATACCGCGATGTACTACTTCGGCCTAGTGCAGGAGCGGCGCGAAAACCCGCAAGACGACAT
>NZ_MBEM01000210.1:0-6600 GCF_001954045.1 Mycobacterium sp. SP-6446
CCACGACCGCCGCGGCGTCGCGCTGCGCGGCGAGTTCGTTGGGTTGCCGGGCGGTCACCGCCGCGAGCACCTGCCCGTTGAGATCGGCGATCACCGCGCTGGCGCCCCGCTGTCCCAGGCGCGCCTGCAGCCAGTGTGTCACGGTGCGGATCACCCACAGCGCCAACAGGATTGACAGCGGGCCTACCCAGCCGCGCAGGCCCCGTGCCGACGGATCGGTGACGACGCGCGCGACGATGCCCGCCAGCACGATCGCCGAGCCGATCGCGCAGCCGGAGATCACCACCCCGCAGCCCACCGTGGCCGCCAGGAACCGGCGCAGCGCGCCCGATGCCCGCCACAGTCGCGGGTCCAGCGGCGCTCGGGAGTCCCTCGTGCTCAGGACGTACGCCTCGCCAGACCGATGGGCGGCGGAATGTGCTCAGCCGAGATCCGTTGCCGGAAAACCCAATACGTCCACGCCTGGTACACGACCGTCAGTGGAGCCATGAACGCCGTCACCCACGTCATGATCTTGAGCGTGGCCTGTGTCGAGGCCGCGTTGTCGATCGTCACGCTCCATTGGCCGTTCAGCGTCGAGGGCACCAGATTGGGATAGAGCACGCCGAACAGCAGCACCACCACCGCCGCGACCACAACGGCCGCGCAGAAAAATGCCAAGCCGTCGAGTCTGCCCAGCCACACCAACAGCACCGTCGCCAGCTGCGCGACCACCGCGACCCCGAGCACGGCCCACGTCCAGTCCTTGCCGTGCGCCAGCTGTGTCCAAACCCCAAAGCCCGCAACCAATCCCGTCACGGGAAGCGATAGCCACTTGGCGAATCGGTACGCATCGTCACGCAGCGGGCCCGACGTCTTGAGGGTGATGAACACGGCGCCGTAGAGCAGGAAGAGGCCGCCGGTGGCCAGACCACCCAACACGGTATAGGCGTTGAGCACGTCGGTGATCGACGGGTGAGCATGGCCGGCGGCGTCGACGGGGAGTCCGCGGACCAGGACGGCGAAGGCGACGCCCCACAGCACGGCGGGCAGCCATGACCCGGCCGCGATACCGAAATCGGCCAGGGCGCGCCACTTCGTGTCGTCGATTTTGCCGCGCCACTCGATGGCCACGGCGCGCACGATCATGCCGAACAGGATCGCCAGCAGGGGCAGGTAGAGCGTCGAGAACAACGTCGCGTACCAGCCCGGAAACGCGGCGAACATCCCTGCCCCGGCGACGATCAGCCAGACTTCGTTGCCGTCCCAGACCGGTCCGATCGTGTTGAGCGTCGCGCGGCGGTTCAGCTCCGGGTCGCCCGAGCCGAGCCGGGCGAGCGGCTCCATCAACATTCCCACGCCGAAGTCGAAGCCCTCCAGGATGAAGAAGCCAAGGAACAGCGCCGCGATGACACCGAACCAGACCTGTTGGAGTCCCACCGTCGTTCCTTTCTTTTCTTAGCGGCCCGGTAGGCCCTAGTAGGCGAAGGACAGCGGCGCCACGTCGTGCTCGCCGGGTGCTGGTGGCGCCGCGGGTTCGGCGTCGTGCTCCTGTGGCCCTTCGACGACATAGCGCCTCAGCAGGTAGAACCAAATGACCGCGAGCACGGCGTACACCAGGGTGAACGTCGCCAACGAGGTGATGACCATTGCGGGGACATGATCCGACACACCCTGGGCGACCGTGAGTCTCACCTGCTGGTCGCCGGTCGGATTGGGCACGACGATCCAGGGCTGCCGGCCCATCTCGGTGAACACCCACCCGGCGCTGTTGGCCAGGAACGGCGTGGGAATGGTCAGCAGCGCCAGCCGAGAGAACCACCGCTGATTGGGAATTCGGCCGCCGCGGGTCAGCCACAGCGCGGCGAGCGCAAACAGCAGCGGGATCGCAAGGAATCCGATCATCGCGCGAAACGACCAGTAGGTGACGAACAGGTTCGGTCGGTAGTCGTTGGGCCCGAATCGCTGTTGGTAGTCCTGCTGGATATCGCGCACACCCTGCAACGTCACACCGCTGAATCGGCTGTCGGCGAGGAACGGCAGCACGTAGGGCACCTCGATCACGCGGGTAATGCTTTCGCAGTTGTTGTGCGTGCCTACGGTCAGGATGGAGAAATCCGGGTCGGTTCGCGTGTCGCACAACGATTCCGCCGACGCCATCTTCATCGGTTGCTGCACGAACATCAATTTGCCCTGGGCGTCACCGGTGAAGAGCAAGCCGACGGTCGCGACCAAAGCGACCCAACACCCGAGGATGGTCGCCGGGCGGAACATGGTTCGGGCATCGGACTCGGCGGCGGGCGTGGCGGTTTCGGGTTTGCGGGAGCGGACCAGCCACCACGCGCTGACGGCGGCCACGAAAGTTCCCGCCGTCAGCAAGGAACCGGCGACCGCGTGTGAAAAGGCCGCTCTCGCAGTGTTGTTGGTCAGCAACGCCGCAATGCTGGTCAACTCGGCACGCCGGGTCGCGGGGTTGTAGTGGGCGCCGACCGGGTGCTGCATGAAGGAGTTCGCCGCGATGATGAAGAACGCGGACACATTGACCGAGATCGCGACAATCCAGATGCACGCCAGGTGTACCAGCTTGGGCAGCCTGCTCCAGCCGAAGATCCACAACCCGAGGAAGGTGGACTCGAAGAAGAAGGCGGCCAGGCCTTCCATCGCGAGCGGGGCGCCGAAGATGTCGCCGACGAAGCGCGAGTACTCGCTCCAATTCATGCCGAACTGGAATTCCTGCACGATGCCGGTTGCCACGCCGATGGCGAAGTTGATCAGGAACAGCTTGCCGAAGAACTTCGTTAGGCGATACCACGCGGCGTTACCGGTGGCCACCCACACCGTCTGCATCACCGCGATCAGGGGAGCCAGACCGATGGTGAGCGGCACGAAGATGAAGTGGTAGACGGTGGTGATACCGAACTGCCACCGTGAAATGTCGACGACATTCATTGTCATCTCCCGAAACTACGGAGGCGCCTGCCTTTCTACGACGCAGTGTAGTAGATAGGATTGGCCGACGCCACCGGGATGATCCGACGGCGGTTTCAGCTGGCTAGCGTTTTCGACGCCTTGCGAATCCCGAAGGACGACACGATCTCGAAGACGCCGATGACCACGAACCAGACGCCGACGACGAGCGCCAACGTGATGATCGAGTCGAATGGCGACGCGATGACCACGATGCCGGCCAGCAGGCTGATCACGCCGACGAAGATCGACCAGCCGCGGCCCGGCAGCGTCGGGTCGCTGATCGCGGAAATCGTTGTGGCGACACCGCGGAAGATGAAGCCGACGCCGATCCAGATGGCCAGCAACAAGACCGCGTACCCCTGACCGAAATGACGGAACGCCAGCACGGCCAGGATCAATGCCGCTGCGCCACTGATAAACAACAGGATTCGGCTGCCGGCCGTCACGTGCAGGCTGAACGCGAACACGACCTGCGCGATGCCGGTGATCAGTAGGTAGACACCGAACCAGATGGCGGCGACCAGGACCGATATTCCGGGCCAGGCCAGCACCAGGATGCCGAGGATCAGCGACAGAATTCCCGATAGCAGCGTGGACTTCCACAGATGCGGTAACAAGCTTGGAATAGGCGGTTTTCCAGGAGTTGCTTCCGGAGAAGTAGTCATGGCCGCAGTCTGACACAAACGCCGGTTCGGGTATAGGGATTGAAGGCCACGCGAATCAGACGCGCGCGGTGTGCGATTCCTCGGCAACTCGATCGGGCGTCTCGGCGGCTACGGCCTTGCGGCCGACCAGATACCAGGTGCGCATGGTGCCCTTGCCCTTGACCTCGATGGGGCCGCGCTCCTGCAGCACGAAGTCGTCCCTCAGGCGCGCGTAGATGTCCTCGGGCACCTGAATCCGCCCGACCGAGTCCGTGGATTCCATCCGGGAGGCGACGTTGACCGCGTCGCCCCACACGTCGTAGAAGAATCGCCGCGACCCGACGACCCCGGCCACCACCGGGCCGCAGGCCATGCCCACCCGCAGTGGCAGCGGCTGGCCGTGCGGATCCTTCAGTTGGGCGGCGGCATCGACCATGTCGAGCGCGAAGTCCGCCAGCGCCTGCACGTGGTCGGGCCGCGGCCGCGGTACCCCGCTGACCACCATGTAGGAGTCCCCGCTGACTTTGATTTTCTCCAGCCCGTGCCTGTCGACCAGCGCGTCGAAATCGCTGTATAGACGGTTCAGGAAGCGCACCAGGTCGGCCGGCGCGGTGCCGCTGGCTCGCTCGGTGAAGCCGACGATGTCGGCGAACAGGACCGAGGCCTCGTCGTACTTGTCGGCGATGATGCCTCGCCCTGATTCTTTGAGGCGGTCGGCGATGCTGGCCGGCAACATGTTGGCCAACAGCGCCTCGGAGCGGTCGTATTGGGCTTCCATGACCGCCTCGGCCCGCGCGGTGTCGCGCAGGGCGAACCACACCGTGACGACCACCATCACGACGCTGGAGATGGCCGTGATGACGAAACCCGCCGACTGGACCCACGCCGGCTGCAGTCCGGTGCTCCGTGGCACCAGGAACTCCACCGCGATGATCAGGCCGGCGGCGACGGCCGCCAGCGCGGACGCCAACACAATGTGTTCGATCCCCAGTAGCAGCACCACGATGCAGGCGCCAACCAGGAAGAAGAACTGAGCGCCCGCGCTGGTGCCGACGTCGAGGCAGTTGGCTAAGATCGACACATAGGCCGCGCCCATAAACGTAAGCGGCGCAACCAATTCCCCGAATCGCTGCAGCCACGGGACGACGGCGAAGATCATCGCGCCGGTGACGCTGATCGAGCTGACTTGCCACAGCCACGATCCGCTGACGATCTGCACGAGCACAAAGCTCACGCTCACCGTCACCGCCAGCCACGCCGTGACGGTGAGGATCCGGGCCCGGCGGGCGGCGCTGTCGGCGTAGTGCTGATTGCGGTCGCGGGTTTGCGCCCGCACCGCCGCTACGCAGTCCGGGTGCTTCGCCGAGCCGTCTGCACTGGGTGGGGCTCCGCACTTCTTCGCCGCCACGTTCAAAGCCTAACCGCTGAGCTCGGTGTTTGTCGGGGTGTCTGGCCAGGGTTCGCGCGTTAAGCCTGCGCCCGAGGCTTCGTTAGTCGATCTTGCCGGTCAGATCGAACCCGGCCAGGGTGCGGGCGGCCAGCTCGCGCAACGCGGGCTTCGTGTTCTCCGCACCCGGTTGGTAGGCGTTGACGGTGAGGTAGATCTTGGAGCCGCCGGTGCGCCAACTCTGCAGGGTCATCTGGCCGCCCGTTCGGTCCAGCCACTGCCGCGTCACGCGTTGCCCGGTCGCCCGCGTCAGGACGAGCTCAGCTTCGGTGCCATCGAGCCGACACACCAACGGGTCGAGGTCGCCGAGATTCGAACACAGCATGGGCGCATCGGGGTCGGTAAAACCGGCATCGACCATTCGTTTCAGCGCCCGCTTCGGGGTGAACGGGATCAGCGCGCGCAACTGCAGCGCCTCGTCCGGCGTCTCGCGCAGCGTCCTCAGCGCCTGCTTGATGGCGGCTCGCAGGTCACCCAGGTCCGCCGTCACCCGCGTCGGATCGACGCGGACGGTCGCGATCGACATGGCGTTGGCGCGCACGTCACCCTCGGCGCGATCGTTCATTGGCAGGTGCAGGGTGACGAGGCCGTCGTGGGCGCGTCGGCGCCCGGCATGCTCGGCGAATTTCGCAGCAAATCCCGCGACCAGCGTGCTCCCCGTTCCGCCGAGCTCCTTCGCGCGGGCATCCCAGTCGTCCGCGTCGACGTGAATCGATGCGGCCGGCACGACGATGGGGTCATCGCCGTCACCGGCCCGGAGCGCGACCGGTCGCGATACCGGTGATCGGGGGGCAGCACCGCGCGCACGGGCCTGTTTTCGGGCCAGCCTCGCCGCCGCCCCGAGAGCCCGGCCCACCTCGGGCACTTCTCGCATCGTGCGGCGGGCATCCTGAACGGCCGCGCGCGTTCGGGTGCGTGAACGCGGCGGTGGATAGCCAAGATCGCGGGTGTTGCCCAGCGCGGCGTCGGCGAGGGCGACGGCGAGCCCGAGGCCGTCGAGCAGGTAATGGGAGAGCACCAGGGTGACCGCGGTCGAGCCGTTCGTCAGGGGAAGCACGCCGACATGCCATCCGGGCCCAGTTTCCGCGTCGATCGGCAGCTGTGCGCGTTCATCGGCCCAGTCGCTGAGTTCGCCGGGCGGACGGGCGCTGTCGGCTATGTCGATGTCCGACGGCCCGCGATCAACCACCCACCGCGGGCGGGCGAACGGCAACGGCGAGAGCTCGATGCGCCGTCCCAAGAGGCCGTCACGGAGATGGTGATGAAACCGCTTCAACTCGTCCAAGTCGATGGCGCGCTCGTAAATCCACACACACTGGATGACGAGGTTCAGGCCCGCGGCGCGATGTCCCGCAAACAAACCCTGGTCCACCAATGCGAGCCGATTGTCCGGCGGCGCATCGGATGCGGACCAAATCATCACGCGAGAGTAGCCGATTCGTTGTGTCGCTCGAACGAACGCCAGGCATCATGTCTGGTGCCCCCGGACGCTGCCCGCGCGCACGACGACTGAAAGGCGGAAACCTCCGCGATGAGATTTGTGCTGGCCATCTATGGAAC
>NZ_MBEM01000211.1:0-96628 GCF_001954045.1 Mycobacterium sp. SP-6446
CGCTGCCGAGGGCGGTTGCCTGTGGGTCCTCGCTTGTCGGAGAACCTCCCGGCGGTGGGCTGCGTGGCCGGCGCGGGCCCCGCGTGGCTGCAACCCAGGGATTGTCGGGGAGGCCATTCACCTCGCCGTCGCGCAGACTCCTTACCCCGCGCCAGATCACGCCCTTTAGCACACGACGGCCCAAATCGGGTTCCCTGTCCGTGGACTCGACGACGAGGGTTTTGGGCTCCGGCAGCCGATCTGGTTGGTTAGGATCCAACCCCGCCTTGATGTCCCGCAGACGCTTCCGGGCCTCGGGACTGATCTCCAACGAAAGTAGGCGCTCGCAGTTGTCGAGGACGCCGGCCCGGTACCTCGGTAGAGCTCGTGGATGACGGTCCAGGTCGAAGTAAGGAGCCCAGGCCACGCTCCCGTCCCTTTCAGCGAGCACCTGGATGCGATCAGCGCCGGAGCCCCTCCCGGAGTGGTCCTCGGCGCAGGATCGCCTGCCGTATCGGTCTAGCTCGAACAACAGCGCCTTGGAAAAGCCCCTGCCCCGAAACTCCTCGTCGTAGATTTCCACCCAGTGGAGATCGATGACCATGTTGTCCTCGGTGTCACGGCGAAAGAGCAGTTCGACGAAGCCAATTTCCTTCTTGCCGTAGAGGATCGGACCGGTCAAAGCAACGTCGTCGTCTCCCTCACCCTCTGACTCGATGGGCTTCAGCTCAAGGTGGTATGGCCTGTCCAGGCCGGACATGTCCTGAAGCCTGTACACGCCGGACAGGTCCCGGGCGAACTGGCGGACCCTCGCGCGATCGAATGGGTTGTCGACCACGTCGCCCAGCAGCTCCGCGTAATCGCTGTTCACCTCGCGGGTGGCGCGATCCTGGCTGCGATACTCCCGCTGTCCCTCGGATTCTGCGCCCTGAGACCGTGGCCGGGTCTGGGATACGCGCTCGACTGGGTGGTCGGAATCATCCCGGCGCCGGGAATGCCCTGGGCCCTGGCCGTCATTGTGTTGGCCCGCGGCGCTGACGTCTCCTTGTACGTCACCGATTTGGTCGGCGGCTGGCTGATGCGGCTGCGACTCGCTCGTATCTTGTTGCTGCGCAGGCGCATCAGGCGTCGACGGCGACGCGTCCGCATCGCTCCCGTCCGTTAACCGCGCGGCTTCCGGCGCGGCAGCACCCGGCAGGTAAAACGGCACCACGTTATCGACCGGAGCGAGGTCGTATTGTACGACCGCCCGTATCCAGATTCCTTCTCTATCATCAATTCCCGTGGACCAGCCCGTCACAGTTCCGCCCAATTCGGAAACGGAATTCTGAATCGTTTTGCCCACCGGAGTTTCCCTTGCCGCCAACCCGGCTGCTAAGGCAATTTGGGTTTTGAGGTTAATGATGCCGCGCATTCGGATCGTTGTGGGCTGAGCGATTCCTACGGCCCGCAGCGAGTCAGCCAGCATCTGTCCAGCCGTTCCCGGCGGTTGCGCCCCGCGATCGATATGAATCACTTTGATGCCGGCGCCTTCTGGTTCAAAATCGACGAGCGCTCGTGGATCTGTGCCGCCGACCTCGTTTGCCCAGTACGCGCGCCAGCCGCCAAAACCGGTTTCCTGTACAGATTGGGGAGCAGCGGCGCGGGCTGTGGGAGCGGCGGGGCCCAGCTGCGCCAAGCTCGCAACCCCGAGGGACCGATCCGGCAAGCCGCCCTGCAGGTCCATTTCAGCTAGGCCGGGTTCCTGCGCGGATTTTGGCGCCTCAGCCGGGGATCCCGGATCTAAGAATCCATACTGGTAGCAGATCGCCACTGCTTGGGCGCTGTCCTGTGCGCCCAGCTTGGCCAGGATCTGCGTGACGTGGTGCTTCACGGTGTCCTCAGCGATATGCAACTGGATGCCGATCTCTTTGTTTTCGAGCCCCTCGGGCAGCAGCTCCAGCACGTCGTGCTCGCGGTGGCTCAGTGCCCACCAGCCCAGCGGCGGGTCCCAGCGCGCGTCATCGATGGACAATTGACGCGCGAGGCCATACCGGAAGGCCAACTTCACGGCCTGGGCGCGGTCGCGGACATCCAGCTTCGCCAGGATCTGCGCGACGTGATCCTTGACGGTGCGCTCACCGATGTTCAACCGTTGGGCGATCTCTCGGCGGCGGGTGAGTCCCTCGGCGGCCATCACGATCAAAACCTCGAGCTCGCGGGGGCTTAACTCATCCAAGCCGCCCCCCAGCAGAGCTGGCGGGGCGTCGCCGGCGGACAGGTGCTCTGCCTCACCGGCGGAGCTGTCCGATCTGCCCGCCGGCACATGCTCGGCACTATGTTCGTGCGGCTCCAGTTCATCCGGACCGGCATCCTGTGGGGATGTTGGTGCGTCAGCCGGGGACCCCGAATTAAGGAACGTATACCGCAAGCACTTCGCCACCGCCTGGGCGCGGTCGTATGCGTCCAGCTTCGCCAGGATCTTTCCGACGCGGTTCTTGACGGTCTTCTCGGTGATCCCTAACTCCCGGGCGATCTCTTGGTAGCTGAGCTCCGTGGGCAGTAGCTCCAGCACGTCGTGCTCGCGTTCGGTCAGTTGCTCCCAGCCCTGCCGCAGTTCTGGGGGCGCGTCACGGGTGGGCAGCTGAGGTACGAGGCCATAGGTGTAGGCCAACTTCACGGCCTGGGCGCGGTTGCGGACGTGCAGCTTCGCCAGGATCTGCGCGACGTAACGCCTTACGGTCGGCTCACCAATGTTCAACCGTGTGGCGATCTCTCGGCGGGCTGTGACCGCCTCAGCGGCCATCACAATCAAAACCTCGAGCTCGCGGGGGCTTAACTCATCCAGTCCCCGCAGAGCTGGTGGGGCGTCGCCGGTAGACGAAGGTGTCGTGGGCTCCAGGTCTAGGAACCTAAACCGTAAGCACCACGCCACCGCCTGGGCGCGTCCGGGTGCACCCAGCTTCCCCAGGATCTGCGTGACGTAGTGCTTCACGGTCTTCTCAGCGATCTGCAGCCGAATGCCGATCTCTTCGTTTTCGAGCCCGGTGGGCAGCAGCTTTAGCACCTCGCGCTCGCGGTCGCTCAGTTCCCCCCAGCCCTGCCGCAGTTCCGGGGGGGCGTCGTCGGTGGTCAGCTGATGTACTAGGCCATACGTGTAGGCCACGACCATCGCCTGGATGCGGTTGCGCACAAGCAGCTTCGCCAGGATGTGCTCGATGTGGGCATTTGCGGTCGGCTCACTGATGTTCAACCGCGCGGCGATCTCTCGGCGGCTGGTGAGCCCCTCGGCGGCCATCACGATCAACACCTCGCACTCGCGGGGGGTCAACTTCTCCAGGCCGCCCCCCCGCGGGGCTGGTGGGGCGTCGCCGCTAGAGGAATCCCCGGCTTCACCGTCTTCGGGGCGGCCTATCTGTGCGACGTCGAATCCGCTTGGCTGGTCCGCGCTGGGGGGGTCGGTAATCAGCGATAGCGGGTAGCCGTCTTTGGTGAACAGCGCCGCCCAGCGGCGACGCGCTGAGGTCGTGTTCGGCGCGCGCTCTTGGGGGTTGAGTTTGCCCAGATCGATCAGCTTCACCGTGCGGACACCCTTGTACTGCCGGTCGTCTTCGCGGGCGGGGTCGTAGCGGACCCTCAGCACCCGCGAGTGCACATGTCCGGGCTTGCCCTGCTCGACCACCAACGCCCACACCCCGTCATCGCTGTGCTCACGAATGGGCTCCGAATCGGGAGTGTTGATCTCATCCATCCGGCGCATCGCTGCGGCCGCCCCGCGCAGCAACCGCTTGACGTCGTCCTCCCAGCCCGCCCCATCACCGTCGGGCAGCATGCGCCATTCCGTACCGGTATAGGCCCCGACAAACTCCACGGGAGCCCCGCGATCCCCACGGGCGTCTTGCGGTTGGAAGCCGACCCGCCGCCCACTGGCATCCAAGCGAGAACTCGCCCAGTCGAGCCCAAACCACTGAGATTCCCCGGACGATTGCGCCGGGTCGTGGTACTCGTCAAACCAAGCCGACACATACCCCCCGTCAGCGCCGCTGAACGCCACCCACACCGATCGCGCCGGGTCTGCCACCTCGGTCTCATCCACGCCCGTCACGCTCTCGTCCACAAAGTCGAGGACAACCTT
Organism: Mycobacterium sp. SP-6446; assembly: GCF_001954045.1. Taxonomy (NCBI): domain Bacteria; kingdom Bacillati; phylum Actinomycetota; class Actinomycetes; order Mycobacteriales; family Mycobacteriaceae; genus Mycobacterium; species Mycobacterium sp. SP-6446. The sequence goes on from NZ_MBEM01000211.1 coordinate 4,094, forward strand.
CCCGGAGGCGTCAAACCCGGCAACCCACGAGTGCACGGACCCCAGATCCGCGCCGGCCAACGGTGATTGCACGATCGTGGCCCGCATGCCCGCACCGGCCAACCCCAACTCGGCGACCCGATCGCCGAGCAGCCGCTTAGCCTCAGCAACACTGCGCACCCGCACCACGGGCCCACCCTTGACCGCCTCCAAAACCGCCACCGTCGGCTCGGTCAGAACGCAGCCAGTGCGCTGTTCGGCCTCAACCAGCGCCACTACCAAACATTCACGTTCTGCCCGCTTGATCTGATGGCCCATCGTCACCAACTGGGCGCGGTTAGCTGCGCGCAGCTTCACTCGGATGTGTTCGACGTGCGTTTCGGCCGTTCTCACACTGATGTCCTGCCGATGGGCGATTTGTGTGTTGCTGAGCCCCTCGGCCAGCAGCAAAATCACGTCGCGCTCCCGGGGCGTCAGTCCAATCAGAAGCTTCCACAGGGCTTTTGGTGGGGCGCTCGGCTTAAGGAGCCCCCGCTGGTAGGCGATCGCCACCGCGTGGGCGGGGTCGTGCGCACCCAGCTTTCTCACGGTGCGACCGACATGGCCTTGTACGGTGTCCAGATCAAAACCCAACCGTTCGGCGATCTCTTCGTCGGCGAGCCCTTGGGCCACCAGCGAAATCACTTTGTGCTCGGGATCGGTCAGGAGCTCCCGCGGGGCTTTTGGCGCGTCGCCCGCTTCTGCCCGCTTGATCCGGTGGGCCATTGTCACCAGCTGGGCGTAGTTGGCCACATGCAGCTTCGCTAGGACGCGCTCGATGTGCTTTTCCGCGGTTCTCGCAGCGATATGCAACCGATGGGCGATTTGTTTGCTCCTGAGCCCCTCGGCCAGCAGTGAATACACGTCGCGCTCGCGGTCCGTCAGGTCGATCACGAGCTCCCGCTCGGCTTTTGGCGCTTCACCCGCGACTGCTAGTTTCCGCTGGAAGGCGATCGCCACCGCGTGGGCGCGGTTGTTTGCAGACAGCTTGTCCAGGATGTGTCCGACGTGGTCCTCCACCGTCCCCGCATGGATGGCCCACCGATGGGCGATCTCTTCGTTGGAAAGCCCCTCGATGACCAGCAGCTCGAGTACCTGCACTTCGCGGGGAGTCAGGCCCGCCTGCCGAGCCGCCACGACATCCACCCAGGCGCGATCGCCATGCTCGACACAGCACGAAAACACGTGCGACAACTGCGAATCCAGTCGCGCTACGAGATCGCTGTAACTGCGACGGAGGTCATTGATCATTTCGGCGTGGTCGACCAGCGCCTGCAGTTGCTCGGCGTCCATCGCGGGGGGATCCCCGACCGGCTCCGCTGCTCTTCGACGTGCAGCATCACGGAGGCCGATCACGAACTGCAGCTCCAACGAGTCTTCGAACAGATCACCGACTCGCACCCCATGCGATTGGGCGGCGTGCTCCATCCCCATGTCGCGTATCAAGTCCAGGATCGATGATTTCGCCCGTTCGTTGGCTGTCGCCAGCTCACCGAGCTCATTAGCCGCCGCAGTCAACCGATCGACTTTGCCGCGCCAATAATCGCGGGCAGCAACCGGTTTCGTAAGATCCTCGCCGGGATGGGCCGACCCAAGCGCCGCCACACGCGCTTTCCAATGATCCCGCTGGTGCTCCGCGGTGCGCAGCGCCTGCTGGAACGCCCCGATCTCGATGACTCTTTGCTCGATGCGAGCCAACTCGGGAATCGTTTCAATCAGCGCGTTGAGGTTCACGAACCGCTGACAATTCTCGATCATGTTCGCGACCGCGTCCGAGCCGCGGTCGGGAGACATCTTCAAAGCCTCTTTCACCGAATCCACGACGCGCACGGTTACCGCGGCCGCATCGCGGTCGAACGCCAAACGCAGCTTCTCGTACCCTAACGTCGCCAGGTGTTCCAGCGCCGAAACAACTTCCGGGTCTCGCAACCCCGCGATCACCACCCGGTGCGTCGCATCCCGCGCATCCGATAGCCGCGACAGCGCCGCGCTGCCGTCGAACAGCGCATCCGGCGACTCCCCGGCCCACGATGCCAGGTCTCGCACAAACCCCCGCAATGCGTTATGCAACATCGCATCCCGATCACGAAGGCTGGCGACCTGCGCCAACGAATCGGTATCTGCGGAATCAAGACCCGGCACCGGATCAGACTGTTGCGTCACATCCTCGACAGGAGGCGAGGTCGAGGTAGCGGGGGCGCCGCCCTCGTCACCGGCGTCGGGGGTGTCTGGCGAACCTGGTCCGGACGTCGGCGTGTCCGGAACAACGCATTCGCGGTCGTCGGGATCCGACGGATTTGCGACGCCATAGATGCGGGGTGGCTGGTCGGCGGTGGCGGCGACAGTGCGGGTAATGCGCACGTTGGCGGTGACGCGAGGTTGTCCGCTGTCGGCATCCCAGGTTACTGGCGTGCCCGCAGGTAGCCGCACGAACGCGAGCACCTCGTTCTTCGACACCGTTGGGATACCGCTCGCCAGGACAAGGTCGACCGACGTACTGGTGCCAGGCTGATAGTCGCCCGCGGGCGGTGCGCGCGCCACCATGACGTCGTAGCTCAATTTGCCCCCGTCAATAACGACTGCGGAATTGGCGGCCGGGTCGGTCAGGTCCGCGTGTACCGGCAGCAGTTCCCGGAGGGCCTCGGCCGCTTGACGCTCCCGGCCCTCGTCCTGACGACGGAGGTCTTCGGCTCGGCCCTCGTCCGCTGGGCGCTTCGGGTCCTCATCAGGCGGCGCCCTCGGGACGAGGTCCGCGAACTCGCTGTCCGCCAGACGCCGCTGATAGGTGTAGTCGCCCTCCTCGAAGAACAGCAGGCGGCGACCTCCGGCGGTGATTGCGACTGCGCGGTGGCCAATGGCGCGGGTCACGGCGATCGCCAGCGGGCCATTGGGCAGATCGGTGACAGCGTCCATAATCTCGTCGACGAACTGCGGCTGCGCCTCGGGCAGACAGGCGGTGAGTACCGCGCGGATGTCGGCGGCGGCCAACCGCAAATACTTCACCAGTGGTACCCGTGCCTCGTTTACCAACCGCACCAATTGTTCGCCCAGCCCAGGTATGTCGTCTGCGAACCTGACGAGATCGACGGGCGTCGGCAGCTGCGGGTGGTCGGGATCCAACCGCTGCATGAATTGATCAACAATCGGCTGCGCCTCGAGACTGACCTGATCAAGCAATTGGCGGATGCAGGCCCGAATAGTGCTCAGCGACCTAAGCAGCACTTCGCGATCGGGATACCAGGTACAGCCCAGATGGGCCCAAGCGCGGAACCCGATCTCTTCGGGGCGCAACACGACGCGATGAACGCCACATCGCGCGTAGTAACGCGCCAGCTCTCCAAACAGCGCTTTAGAGAACCCCTTGAACCTGAAACGCTCCTCCCAAATGCGTAACACGGGATGGGCGACCAGGTTGTCATCGCCGTCTAGGAAATAGTCGCAATGGAATTCTCCAATTACGTCAATCCCGTTGAGAATCCGACCGCTGACGGTCACTATGCCGTGGAATTCCTCAGCCTCCAGCTCGGCGCGAGCGGGCCCAATTTCGCCGGAGGAATCGGCGGCGAACTGGGTGAGCGCCGCCTCTGAAGGGTTGCGCAGCAGCTCGCGCAGGGTCTGGGCATAGTCGGTATTTACCTTGCGAGTGGGGTCCCCGGCGCGAGCACGGTATCCCCGCTGGCGCTGCAGGTAGTCGTCGCTGCCTGACGCTTGGACGCCTACGACGTCGCCGTGAGTGAGGTCGTCAGCGGCCACACCCGGCATCTCTACGCGGAACTCGGTCGGCAGCGGGTGGTCGACCCAGCTAATGTCGACCTCCTGTTCCAGGCTCCAGTCGTTGGCGCGCGTCTGGAGGATGACGACGTTATCGTCAAAATCGGTGTCGCGCTTGACGTGCAATTGCGTTGCACCACTGCGAGCAATAACCTCGTCGAGCGCAGGGGCGAGCTGATCGGTGTACTCGCGGCTGTCCAGTGCGCCTTCGATGATGAACTTCGCACTGACCGTGCTCGGCAGCTCAGTCGCCTCGGTGTCCGGTCCGCGGACGGTGCCGCTGCTAAACGGGCCGTCGACGTCTACGGGATCGGCGACATCGACCACGATCCGGTGCCAGTGATCGACGCCCTCGCCGCGCTTCACCTGATAGGTCGTCAGGGTCGGCATTCCTATTCCCGAAAGTGCTTGCCGCACTTCCGATTCGGTTAAGCCGGGATCGGAGTCCGTGCGGTCGGGACGCGAGTACTCGAGCCGCACGCGCAGAATGGGCCGCCCGTCCGCGTTCCCGGTGCGGGTGACGACGATCGCGGCGTCTTTCGCAGCAACCGGCTGGACCCGGTCGGCCAGCAGCAATGCGGCGTTTACGGCATCCCGCGACGACTGGTCGGACCCAGGCAGCTGGGCGGCGAGAGTGTCGGCGATCTCGATCGAGTTCCAGGGCTGCTCACCCGGGCGGATTACCAGCTCCCAGCGGAACCGGCGATATTTCAGCTCCATCTCTGTGGTGTGTATCTTGGCTTCTTCATACGCCTGCACCCACGTGTAGTTCGGGTCCTCCTGCAGCCGACGGGCGGTCTCCCACTGCCAAGCAGCATGATCAAGGCGCATCTCCCAGTTGTCGAGCAGCCAGCCAGGCGGAGTGTCGTGCCCGTATAGGGGATGGTGGAAGAACCCGTTTCCAACCAACCGATCGATGCCGCCCTGGCGGCTGCTGATGGCCAGCCGAGGACCCTCAACGCCTGGCGGCAAGGGCTCGGGCTCGTTGCCGTGGTCGTCCATCGCCTGCAACGCCTCGACTGCCTTGTTGACGCGGATGCCGAGATTGACCAACAACCGGCCGAGCAGCCGCAGCACGTGATACCGCCTGGACATGAGATCCTCAGCCACCAATTCGAGAGTCCGCTCGCAGGAATCGGCTTCCGACAGGGTGTGCAGGTCGGCCGCGGCGTTCCAGCAGGCGACGATCGCGGCGAGCTTGCCCTGTTCTGCGTCGACGATCTGCCAACGCCGCCGCAGGGCGTCGATGTCCTTCACCAACTGCTGCTTGGTTTCCTCGTTGAACCCAGTGGCGTGCACACCCAATGCCACGATCGTGGCTTCGAACAAGTCATCACCGCGATGAACGGCTTGAGCCACCACCAGGTTCGCCGTAGCCTTCTCGTCAAACCGTTCCGGATTGTCCCGATTGTTGCTTTCCCTGCCCTCGCCATAAATGTTGTCGGCCTTGGCGTCGGCCTTCAACGTCGCCATGAGCGCCCGCACGATCAACACGAGATCGAAGCCGAGGCGCCGCAGCATGCCGTTCTGCAGCATGGCATTTTTCAGAATGTGCCTCAGAGCCTCCGCGGCGCCGAAACCATTGTGGTAGAACGCCCGGACTTGGTGTTCCCACCGCTCGAACCGCCCGTAGAGGTGGTTGGCTCTGCCGATGTCCGGGTGGCCATACAGCACTCGGTTGGTGAAGAGGCCCTCGGCAATCTCCGGGATCGACGGGACGATCCACTTGCGGACGATTTCGTCCTGCCCCAGCTCCTGCAGCATCGCGATGAGCGGCCGTAGCATCTCGGTGATCTGAGCGATCTCGTGCGCGAGCACTTCGGGCGAGAGCTTGGTCGTCGGGTCCAGTAGGCGATTCTTGATCCAGTCGGCCGCTTCGATGTAGCGCTGGAGGCCGCGCGACCCGCCGTGCTCCTGATCCAACCAATACGAGTCAGCCAGTATGGCAACGTTTTTCACGTTTTCGGCCAGTTCGGTCGCGTGCACTCCGGCCGGGGGCTGCCACGATCTGCTCCGCAGATCCTCGTGCGACACCAAACCGCGCCAGCCGGACGACACGCGCACCCGGTCCCGCGCCAGCACTGGATTGCCGTAATTGTTGCCCACCGGCGTCCACCCTTCGGTGTTCGCTAAGCGCTCGTAGAGTTCCTCGGGCACCGACAGTTCGATGACGTCGTCCGCGCCGGGCGGACGGCGCCCCAGCGCCTGCTCGATCGCCGCGTCGCCGACGACAACGGCCTGTTCGGCCAATACCTGATCCAGGCTGTCGATGCCGGCGGGGCCACCGCCCTCCTGCGGAAGGCCTTCGCCGGACTCCGGCTTGCTTTCGTCGGCCGCATTGCCGCGCGGATCGGTTTCTGCCGCCGCGGGGGCTCGGGTTGCAGGCCGCGGGCCAGGCTGCCTCGGCGCCTCGCGCTGATCTATCGGGATACCGGCAGCGTCGGTGGCCGGAGGCGCTGGATCCTCAGCGGACTGTTGCTGGCGCCGCGCTGCCACCGACCGGAATCGACAGGCCATCGCCGCCAGGTGCACATTGTTGCGTGCACGCAACGTCGTCCGCATATTCTGGGCATACCCGCGCACGGTGCCTGCACTGATGGACAGCTGAGCGGCGATCTCTTTGATGCTGCGTCCCTCGCCCAGCGCCATAAACACGTCGCGCTCACGCGGCATCAGCAGCTCCACGCGAGCCTCAACTTCCAGCGTGTCCTCAGGAGACCCCGGATCTAGTAGGCCGCTCTGCAACGCGAGCACCACCAAGTGGGCGCGGTCGCGCGCGCCCAGCCGGTTTGTCCAGTCCACGACGTGTTCGCGCACGGCGCCCTCAGTGGCACCCAAGAATCCGGCGATCTCGCCGTTGGAGTCCCCCTCCGCCACGCGCGACAGCACTCGAGGATCGGGCCCCTGCGGGCGCTCGACGGCGACCACGGGCCTGTCGGCCTCAACACCGGATGCCGCCGCATCCTGAGCGGACTGTTGCCCGCGCCCCACTACCACCGACCGGAACCGACAGGCCATCGCCGCCAGGTGCGCATCGTTGCGTGCAAGCAGCGTCATCCGCACACGCGAGACATGGGTACCTGCGGTACTTAGAGCCATGGACAACCGATCGGCGATCTCGTCGATGCTGCGCCCCGCGCCCAGCTCCAAGAACACCTCGCACTCGCGCGCCGTCAGCCGCTCCAGCCGCATCCGAAGGTCGTCGGACAGCTCCTCAGCAGACCCCGGATCTACTAGGCCGCTCTGCACAGCGAGCACCACCAAGTGGGCGCGGTCACCATCGCGCGCGCCCAGCCGGTTCGTCCAGTCCACGACCCGCTGCCCCACATCGCGCACCGTGAGACCCAACGACTCGGCGATCTCGCCGTCGGAGTCCCCCTCCGCCACGGCCGACAGCACCGGATCGGGCCCCTGCAGGAGCCGGCTCGTCGACGCCTCGCCTGCCGGCTCGTCGTCGGCGCTCTCTGGTGCGCCCGGCGCTGAGTCCTGAGCGGACTGTTGCTGGCGCCCCAGTACCAGCCGCCTGCTTCGACTAGCCATCGCCGCCAGGTGCAGGTTGTTGCGTGCAAGCAGCGTCGCCCGCACACCGTCGAGACGGACACGCACGTTGGCTACAGAGCAGGACAACTGAGCGGCGATCTCCTTGATACTGTGCCCCTCGCCCAGCGCCGTATAGACCTCGCGCTCACGCCGCGTCAGGCGCTCCAGGCGCGCCTGACCGTCGGGGGTGTCCTCGGGAGACCCCGGATCTACCAGGCCGCTCTGGACAGCGAGCACCACCAAGTGGGCGCGGTCGCGCGCGCCCAGCCTGTTCTCCCAAGACTCGACGCGCGTGCTCACGTCGCCCACACCCAGACCCAACAACTCGGCGATCTCGTCGTCGGAGCAACCGTCGACCACGAGCGACAGCACAGAGACGTCGGGGACCTTCGGGCGCTCGACGGCGACCACGGGCCTGTCGGGCGCCCCGCCACCGTCTTCAGAGGCCGGATGCTCCTCCCCGGGTGGTATGTCGGCGTTGGCAGTCGCCGAGGGTCCTGGCGCGTGAGGCCGGGATTGCGATGGTTGCACACGCAGCACGCGTAGCTTGTAGGCGCATGCCACCAGCTGAGCATTGGTTTCTATGAGCTGTTCTGCGGCTGGCTGCATCGCCGTCTTGGCGTCGCGGATAACCCTTTTAATGACGTCAGTCGGCACCCTGAGTTCCGCGGCGATTTGTTGCTCATTTCGTCCGATCGCCAGCCGCTCGATCACCCTGCGTTGGCCCCCGGTCGGCTCAAACGGCCTTTTCCCACGTTTCGGCGGATGCACTAGGCGGAGGTTGTACGCCATGTCCACCAGGTGGGCGTCAGTAAATGCGCCAAGCTTCGCCTTGGCGCTGCTCAGGTACGTTTTCACGAGTTCCGGGTCGACGTTCAGCGTGGCGGCGATCTGCTCGTGGTTCAAGGCCCGACCCAGCAGCTGTACCACCTGCCGTTCGGGCCGCAGCAGAACCCGTCTCGCCCGCGCGGCGTCCGCGACCTCTGGTGAGCCCGGCGAGGAATCCTGAGCGGACTGTCGTAGGCGCCCCACTACTACCGACCGGAACCGGCAGATCATCGCCGCCAGGTGCACGTCGTTGCGTGCAAGCAGCTGCGCCCGCGCCTGGTTGAGGTAGTAACGCACGGTCTTTGCAGAGATGGACAACCCAGCGGCAATCTCTTTGATGCTCTGGCCCTCACCCAGCGCCAAAGACACCTCGCACAGGCGCGCCGTCAGCCGCTCCAGCCGCGTCCGAAGGTCGTCGGACAGGTCCTCAGCAGACCCCGGATCTAGTAGGCCGCTCTGCACAGCGAGCACCACCAAGTGGGCGCGGTCACCATCGCGCGCGCCCAGCCGCTTCGTCCAGTCCACGACCCGCTGCCCCACGTCGCCCACCGTGAGACCCAACAACTCGGCGATCTGGTCGTCGGAGTCCCCTTCCGCCACGCGCGACAGCACCGGATCGGGCCCCTGCAGGAGCCGGCTCGTCGCCGCCTCGCCTGCCGGCTCGTCGTCGGCGCTCTCTGGTGCGCCCGGCGCTGAGTCCTGAGCGGACTGTTGCTGGCGCCCCAGTAGCAGCCGCCTGCTTCGACTAGCCATCGCCGCCAGGTGCAGGTTGTTGCGTGCAAGCAGCGTCACCCGCACACCATCGAGATGGACACGCACGTTGCCTACAGAGCAGGACAACTGAGCGGCGATCTCCTTGATACTGTGCCCCTCGCCCAGCGCCGTATAGACCTCGCGCTCACGCCGCGTCAGGCGCTTCAGGCGCGCCTGACCGTCGGGGGTGTCCTCGGGAGACCCCGGATCTACCAGGCCGCTCTGGACAGCGAGCACCACCAAGTGGGCGCGGTCGCGCGCGCCCAGCCTGTTCTCCCAAGATTCGACGCGCGTGCTCACGTCGCCCACACCCAGACCCAACAACTCGGCGATTTCGTCGTCGGGGCAACCGTCGACCACGAGCGACAGCACAAGGTCGGGGCCCTTCGGGCGCTCGACGGTGACCACGGGCACGTCGGGCGCCCCGCCACGGTCGCCCGGCTCCGCTGCGCGATCACCAGCACCACGATCACCGCCGCTGCCGCTGCCGGCCATCTCCGGCGATGGGTCCGAAACGTCGCCGCTACTGCCGTGGTGGGCGGCGGTCTCCACAATCTCTGCCGCCGCATCACCGTCGTCGCCCTTATCGAGCGCTCGTGAGTGGTCTTTCACCTCGATGCGATGGTCGGAAACGGGATTTCCGTGCTCGTCCTCGATTTCGCGGCTTTTCAGCATGCCCTCAACGGCGCCGGGCACATGCCGCAAGAAATCGAAGACGATCCGCGGTGGCTTCCTGTTGACCCAGTATTCCTTGTTAAAAAAGGAGACCAGAAGTTGCTTCTCGCCTTGGTCTCCCAGCTCAGTTTTCTGCTTGAGTAGCCGGCGGGATGGTTTGGTTTTCACCTCATGCCACACTCGGCCACCATCGGTGACGAGGTCGACCTCGGCGTCGAGAACACCCAACGTCGGGTGCTCAGCGGTCACCTTCTGGGACACCGCGTCGATCCGATCGAATCCTTCGGCCAACCCAATCTCACCCAGCAAACCCTGGAGGGTTCCCACTAGACCGTCTTTCCGGGGCAGTTGCGCGGTGTCGGGGGTGATCGGCTGTCCCCTGGAGTTCTTGCCTTCGAAAACTTGGGCAAGCGATTCGGCCAGACCCCGACGAATGGCCGCGATCTGGTCGAGCCATCGCTGACCGCCCCTGTCCACCAGGCCCTCATGCCTCTCCAGCAGGGCCTGCACCCGTGTTTCGGCATCAGCCAGCTCCACGAGCACGGCGACCAGTGCGTCGATGCCGAAACGCTGATCCGCACCCAGCGACGGGTCTATCTCGAGGGCGAGCCCATGCTCGACGCGATAGATACACGCCAACCAATCCACAAAGTTGGACTTAGCCCGCCGCGCACGCCCAAGCCACTTCCCCACCCACGCCTCTGTGGACTCCGCCGCCAGACGTTCAATCAGCCGGCGCGCGCGCTCAGTGCTCAGGAACGCCGCCCAGCCCTCATCGTCGACGATCCCGGACGCCGGGTCTCTGAGGAACCCCCGACGCACTTGCACAGCACGCTGCTCGCGGAATTCCCAATAGCGCTCCTGGACAAGGTCTTTCGCTAGTCCGATGGCACCGGAATCGGTGCCCACACTTTCGATTTCCGCATCGATGCGGTCGAGTTCTGCTGGTCCGCTGGTGGTTTCGCCGGGACTGGCTGTGTTGCCGGGCTTATCCTCATCGGCGGTCGACCCGCGGGCCTCACCGGCAGCTGAATCGTTGTCGCCGGTGGGCCTTTGGGATGCAGCCACCCGGCGCATCGCCTCGTCCGCCAGGATGAACGCCGGTGCTAGCAGCCGCAATTGGCCGTAAGCCACCCGCTGTGTGTCGTTCATTACTCTGGCTGCCACGCCACGATCCAGTGTGAGGTCGATGTTCATTGCATCGAGGCCGTCTGAATGACTGACCAGCTCGCTCAACCACGGAATGTCATCGGCCAACTCCTGGATTCTTGTGGCCAGCTTCATCCACCAGGTCACCGCGCCCGCGAGCGACTCCTCCCGGTGTTCTTGCCCACGGGCCGTGTCCGCGCGTTCGGCACCGAAGCGCTGCCGATCGCCGTGCGCCTCACGCCCAACGTCGCTACCCGCGAGCCAGTCGCCGATCCGTTCGATTGCCTCGTCACTAATGAATTGTCGGCGGGCCCACCCGGATTCATCAGGCGCGACTAGCCACCACCGGGAATCCTCGCGCAGCAAACGCCACGTGCCATCGGGGCCGGCAATCTCATAAACAACGCTGGCGTCAGTATCACCGACCGGCCTCCACCACGACCCCGTTGCATTATCCAGCCCACCGTCGGCGCTTATCACGGCCTCATCGGCGACCCCGACCAACTCCGGGCCGAGCATGGTGATCAGACGCCTCAGCCGGTGATATTGCTGAGTCGCCTCCACCAACGGACTTTTGCCGTGGCCACCCCAGGCGATGCGATGGTCAATATCGCGCAGTGCCGACCACTGGCTGGCAGGTGTCAACAACCGCTCCGGGTAAGTGCCGCCCCATCCCCGCGCAAGTTCACGCACCAATCGCTTAAGTTGAAAAAGCTGCTCATCCAGGCCAGGACGGTGCTCGTAGTCGGCCGGCGCGGCACCGGACTGTTCGCCGGCCGTCGCTGCGCTTGTGGCGTCGAGGTTTTCGGCATCGTCGCGTTGCGCCTGATTTAGCCAGCGCACCTGCTGGCGCGCGGCCTCCACCTCCGCGTGCGCCGCGACGGTTCTTTGAGCCAAATCCCGGTCTCGCCAGAACAAACCCACGTCCAACAACAGCGGCAATCGCAGCATCAGCGGGAGTTCCCGGATCGTCTCCTGCTGCTCCGTCGACATAGTGGCGAGCGCCTCGTCCAGCAGGTGCCTGAGGGCGACTTCCTTTTCCGACGCCCAGCTGTGAGCTTGCTGCGCAGTGGTGCCAGGCTCCCCCGCCTCCAAAGTCTCCTGCTGCTGACGGTAGACACGTTCCCTACCGAGAGCCATCAGATATTCCGCCAGCAACTCGGTGACCCTGCTGTACTCCGTTGGCTGGTCAACTAACAAAGTCCGGGCAGCATCACGTACCTGGTCATCCGCCAACGCATTCAGCAGCTTTCGCGGCGTCGAAACCGCCTCAGCAACATCAACATTGATCGGCAACCCGCTGAGCCACTGCACCAACCCGGCTTGGGCCGCGCCCATACGTTGCCGCGCATCGTGCACCTGCTGCCCGGCGTACTCACTCTGACTGCTCGACTCGTGGTCGCGGCGGGCTTCCTCGAGCGCCAACTGCGACCAGTACGCCTGCTGGCGGGCAGCTTCAAATCGCAGATGCGCCTTGATGGCCCTTCGGGCCACTTCGCGGTCGTCGCCACCGTTCCAGAACAACCCCGCGATCTCCCCCCACAACCGCGGCACCAGGGACCGCCGCGGGATTCCGCGAAGGTGCGACCCCACCACGGGCCATACCTCGGCGAGCAAAGCCAACATCAGGTCGAGGCCAGTTTCCGCTTGTGACACCAAATCCCGCGCCCTCTGCGATTTGGCCTCTAACTCAGCTAGCTGGACCCCTGCTCTGTCCTCAGCCTGCAAATCGCGTTGCCGCTGCTGGTATGTTTCCTTCCGATCGACGGCCATCAGATACCGACCTAGCAGTTCAGCGAACTCGGCAAAGGCCTGGCTTACCGCGCTGCTTTCCAACGCGTCCAGCAGGTGATCCACCGATGAAACCGCCTGAGCGACATCAATATTGATCGGCAACGCGCCCAACCTCTGCGCCAGTGCATCGGTCAAGTCGTCGATTTTTCGCTGCGCGTCCTCGACCTGGCGCGTGGCGTACTCAAGCTCATTGGCCGGCTCAAGCCCAACCGCGTCGGATGCCGCGTGACCGGCGTGATCCAGGCCCGGCACGTCCGACATATCACCTTGGCCGACAGGCGAATTGGTTTCTGAATCAGAGTCCGAGCCGGTCGTCGAGTCATCCGAGTCGCCCGGCGTGTGGCCGCCGCCGGACCCGCCGGACCGCCCCGATCTCGTGAAGCGGGACCCACGCGCACCCGGAGGCTCGTCCGCGGGATCTCTACTCGCATGGCGCCCAGAGTCCCGATCCGGAAAGCGGCGCCCGAGCCCGCCATCGGATTTCGGCCCCTCCCGGCCCTCGGCTGCAGGATTGCCACGTTCCTGCCGCCCGATCCGACAGGCTATCGCCGCCAGGTGCGCGTCGTTGCGTGCAAGCAGCGTTGCCCGCGCACCCACGAGGAACGTACGCACGGTGCCTACAGCGACGAACAATCGAGTGGCGATCTCTTGGATGCTGTACCCCTCGCCCAGCGCCAAAAACGCCTGGCGCTCGCGCGGCCTCAGCCGCTCCAGGCGCGTCCGAAGGTCGTCCGGCAGGTCCTCGGGAGACCCCGAATCTAGTAGGCCGCTCTGGATAGCGAGCACCGCCAAGTGGGCGCGGTCACCATCGCGCGCACCCAGCCTGTTCGTCGCGTCCGCGACGCGCCTTCTCACGTCGCCGACAGTGAGACCCAAGAATCCGGCGATGTCGACGTCAGAGTCCCCCTCCGCCACGAGCGACAGCACTTGAGGATCGGGCCCCTGCAGGACCGGGCTCGTCGGCGCCGCCACCACCCACCCGAACCGACAGGCCATCGCCGCCAGGTGCGCGTCGTTGCGTGCAAGCAGCCGCGCCCGCGCCCGACTGAGGTGGTCATACACAGTCGTTGGATCGATTGACAACCCAGCGGCCATCTCTTCGATGCTGCGTCCCTCGCCCAGGGCCAAAAACACCTCGCACTGGCGTGGCGTCAGCAGCTCCAGGCAAGCCCGAAGGTCGTCGGGCAGGTCCGCCGGAGACCCCGGATCTAGTAGGCCGTTCAGCACAGCGAGCACCACCAAGTGGGCGCGGTCACCATCGCGCGCGCCCAGCCTGTTCGTCCAGTCCGCGACCCGCTGCCCCACGTCGTCCACATCCAGACCCAACAACCCGGCGATCTCGCGGTTGGTATCCCCCTCCGCCACGCGCGACAGCACCGGATCGCGCTCCTCCGGGCGCTCGACGGCGACCACGGGCACGTCGAGCCCCTCGCTACCGGGCTCGGAGGCCGGGTGCTCCTCCGAGGCTGGTATGCCAGCGTCGACCACCGCCGAGGGTTCCGCCGCATCGGCCCCGGGTCGCGAACGTGGCACACGCAGCTCGTGTAGCTCGTAGGCGCGTGCCACCAGCTGCGCATTGGTCTTTATGAGCTGCCCTCCGGCTGTGTGCATCGCTGTCATCGCGCGGCCGATGACTTTCGTAATGACGTCAGTCGGCACCCTGAATTTCGCGGCGATTTGTTGCTCATTTCGTCCGATCGCCAGCCTCGCGATCACGGTGCGTTGGAAACCGGTCAGCTTCACCCGGCTCTGCGCGCGTTTCGGCGGATGCACCAGGCCGAGGTGGTAGGCCATGTCCACCAGGTGGGCGTCAGTAACTGCGCCAAGCTTCGCCCTGGCGCTGCTCAGGTACATTTTCACGAGTTCGGGGTCGACGTTCAGCGTGGCGGCGATCTGCTTGTAGTTCAAGGCCCGACCCAGCAGCCGCACCATCTCCAGTTCGAGCCGCAGCAGGACGCGGCTCGCCGGCGCGGCGTCCGGAGCGTCGGGCATCCCGGCACCGATTTGGCCGGCAGGCAAATCCTTAATCGGATCGAGGCCCTCGAACCCGGTCCTCGAGTTGTCCGAGTCGCCCGGGGTGCGATCGCCGCCGCCGGATGCGCCGGACCCCCGCGATCTCCTCAAGCGGGGCCCACGCGCACCTCGGCCGAGCTTGTCCTCGGGCTCCTCGGGATCGCGAGACGCATGGCGCCCAACGTCAGGACCGAAACCCCGCAGTCCTGACCGTTCCGGACCCTCCGGGCCCTCAGTGCGCGCACCCGCCGGCGACGAAATGGCGTCATCACCAACGCCGAGACTCTGCTCTGAGGACGCCGACGACCCGCCAAACTCGGCCAGCAGGCGCGCACTGTCGATCGGCATAACACGCGGTGTCGGTGCGCCGTCATCCAACAGCACCGCCGCCTGCCATACACCGCCTCGGCCGGCATCCCGTGAGGGCGACCAGCGCGTCCACTCTCGGTCCAGCTGCTGCGGATCCCACTCCCAGACCAGTGTCTTGTTGCGGTCAGAGGTGATCCTCCACAGCACCGCGTGACCGTCCCGATCGTTCTCGGCGGGAGGTTTGACGACCATTGCCCACAATCCGACGCCGTGCCCGGGCTGCTGTTGCCCGCGAATCATCTTGGCCCACAACCCCAAACCGACGCGCAACATGAGACCGTCCGGGTATCGGCCGAACACTGGCCTGGTCGCCCGCGGTCCGGTGATGGCCTGCTGCGCCACCTCAACATCGACCGCTGTCCGGCCGGCCAAATCCCACTCCAGTACCGTCGCCTCGGTGTCGGTGTCGCGACCCGATGACAACTGCTCGGCCAGCTTCTGCACCACCGCCCGCAAACTAGCGAGGCTCCCACCTGGGCTGTAGCCAGTCAGCCTTTGGGCGCCGGGAAGATATTGCTGCAGCACGCCCAGTCCTGCCTCGCCGAGCCACGCTCGCGTGGGCGGCACCAGCATCTGGTTCTGCGGGAACAACCGCCTTGCGATACGCCAAGCCGAGACCTCATCGCGGATCGCGCTGTTGTGGCGACCTACCGTGTACACGGCGATGGGTGCACCTCGATACCGGACGAGGAACGTCAGAGGCGCCAACGGGTCGTACTTGAGGTGATCCCAGGGCGGCATGTTCCAGATGCTCACGGGCCGCGACGGATCGAACTCGTCCTTGGCGTCGACGGGGTGAAGCGTCTGGGAGAACTTGACAACGCCGTGATGTCCTCCATCCCACGTCACGACGTCACTGTCACGCACCCGCACTGGCTCGGGTGTGTCGACCGGCACCGCGTTGACCCGCACGCCATCAGATGGATCGGCCTCCAGCCACACCGCGCGGTCCTCGTCCAACCGCAACGCGACCGCAGCGAACGCGAGGCTGTTGCCGGCTGGCCCGGTCCAAACAACACCGACGTCTTGCCCTTTTCGCAATCGTGCTGAATGCAGCTCGGGCGTGAAGCCGTGCGCGTGGTCTACGAGCACACACACGATCGGCTCGGTGCCGCCCAGAAGCCGCCGGAGCCTGCGCAACAGGAGCGGCTCGGATTCGACACCGGGTTCTCGGGCGTTTGGAGCTATCTCGGGTGGCCCGACCACATAGCGCACCTCGCCGATCCCGACGAGATCACCGTGTTCGGGGGTTTGCAAAACCCCCACCCCGCTGTCGTTGTTTTCGGCTAGAACCTGGCCGCCCATCAACCGATAACCCCCACGAGTGAGCACGCATCGCGCAAAATGCATGACGACGGCGACGAATTCCCGTTGGTTTTCTGCGGCCCACCACAGAGGATTGCCGCGGTGATCAACGTCCACCAAGACGTCGCCGGGCATGTTCTCCACCGACACGACCCGATGCCTGGTCGCGTTGGATCTCGACATTGCCGCACGAAGATCTATGCGGCCAGAAATGTCGAGTAGATCCCCCTCGGGGGTTCGCACAGCACTGTGAACCGGCACCCGTCGCCCGTCGGCTTCGCGATCCAGCGTCACGATGTCCCAGCCGGTCAGATACTGCATCGCAGCAGCCAAATGGTGGCAGCACTTGTTACCGAAAAATTCGTCGGCGTCATCGTCGATGGTATTTGGGGTAAACCAAAACCTCCGCTGGCCATTGGAACTCGGCGCATCGGCATGCCAACCGATTGGTCCAGAGATATCGAGCACTGAAGGACTACTACGCCAGCTTTCGTCCCCGTGGAAGATTGCCGACAACCCGACAGCGCGGTCGCCGCTACTGCCGCTCGAACCGTCAGAAACAGGTGGCGGCAAAGGGTCTATATCGTCCGCGCCAGCCGCGTTATCTGCGCTGTCGGTGGCGCGGGGATCGGTGTCGGCCGCCGCGAGTGTTCGATTTGCCGACGATTCATCCGGGTCTGCCGGCGAAACCCGTTGCGGCGATGCCTCATCGGCGTCGTTCTGTGCTTGGGCAACATCGCCCTCGACGGTGACCGTGCCGTTAGGCTCGCGCTGCGCCGCCGCGGCGTCGGCTTCGCCAACATCGCCCACCGTGAGACCTAACGACTCGGCGATCTCATCGTCGGAGTCCCCCTCCGCCACGCGCGACAGCACCGGATCGCGGTCCTCCGGGCGCTCGACGGCGACTACGCGCATGTCAGCCCCGGCAACGGATGTCGTCGCCTCGCCTGCCGGCTCGGCGTCAGCGGTCTCGGGCGAGCCCGACGAAGAATCCGGAGTGGACTGTTGCAGGCGTCCCACTACGACCGACCGGAACCGCCAGGCCATCGCCGCCAAATGCGCATCGTTGCGTGCATGCAGCGTCATCCGCACATGCAAGACATGCTTACGCACGGTGCGTACAGCCATGGACGACCGACCGGCGATCTCTTCGACGCTCTGCCCCGCACCCAGCGCCACAAAGACCTCGCACTCGCGCGCCGTCAGCCGCTCCAGCCGCGTCCGAAGGTCGTCGGACAGGTCCTCAGCAGACCCCGAATCTATTAGGCCGCTCTGCAATGCAAGCACCACCAAGTGGGCGCGGTCGCGCAAGTGGGCGCGGACGCGGTAGCGCGCGCCCAGCCTGTTGTTCCAGTACCCGACGCGCCGTCTCACATCGCCCACCGTGAGACCCAACGACTCGGCGATCTCATCGTCGGAGTCCCCCTCCGCCACGCGCGACAGCACCGGATCGCGGTCCTCCGGGCGCTCGACGGCGACCACGGGCACGTCGGGCATCCCGGCACCGATTTGGCCGACAGGCAAATCCTTATTCGGATCGAGGCCCTCGAACCCGGTCCTCGAGTTGTCCGAGTCGCCCGGGCTGTGATCGCCGCCGCCGGATGCGCCGGACCCCGTCGATATCCCCAAGCGGGCCCCACGCGCACCTCGGCCGAGCCTGTCCTCGGGGTCCGCGGGGTCGCGAGACGCACTGCGCTGAGCGTCCGAACCGAAACCGCGCAGTCCACCGCCTGGTTCCGGACCCTCCGGACCAGCAGGGCCGTCCACCACGATCTGTGTGGGAAGCTGGTCTGTCAGCTCGGATACCGCCACGCGGCCGTTCACGCTGACTTTCGCGACCAATAGCCTTGCCCGTGGCGGTGCCCGGGGATTGAGCAGGTCCGGTCGGGTGGCAATCAACTGGTCTAGCTCCCAGGCGTGTCTGCCGGGTCTGGCCGCGAGAACCAATTCACCCTCGGCCCGGTAGTGGACGGCACCGGGGGACAGCCGTATGCCGCCCGGCCTCGATCGCATGACCGCATCGATGACCTGCCGACACGCTGACTCGTCGACGGCGTCGGCGGCGGCGATCAGTCGCGCCCGCCGCTCGTCGGTGTCGCTCACGGGCGGATCCGATGACGCGGGCCACTGCTCGGCCGCGCGGTGCGCGGCCTTCAACTCGGGCCGAAGATCGCCCAATTCTGCTGGCGTCAGCGGGGGACGGTCCTCGGCGGACAGTTGCGGGGCCTCGGGCCTCGAGCCCTTGGAGCGCCGGCGAGACATCCAGTCACGAACGTCACCAATCCCACCAATCCACGGCAACGCGCGCGTACCGTTTGCCGCAGCGGTCACAAGTTCGGTCAACCGCCAATCGGCCCTAGCGGTCATCTCGCCGAAATGTTGCGCCAGCGGACTGCCGTCCGGTGCCAACCTCCAAAGGCCGGTGTCGGTCTGCTCCACCAGTACCGGGACCGCGCCGAAGTAAGTGACGTCGACGTTCCGCTGTGTTGCCCCGGTGGGATCGTGTCTGCGCGGCAGCGGAAATGGACCGGTCATGACGCCGTACACGAGCCGTGCCGGGTCATTGGAGGGTAAGTCCGGATCGTCGGCCAGCGCTGCCGATGCCGCTTCAAACACGCTGTCGGCGTTCGCAGTACGAATCCGGTTCAGGATCACGCCGGACGAGCCGTCCCACCACATGGGGCGTTCCCCCGCGGCTCGCCGCCCCAGGTACTCAGCGAGCAGACGATCTCGCGCCGCCTCGAGGTACCGCAGTCGCGTATTGCGTTCCATTTCGGCTGCGTCGTCGGAGTCCAGCCCCGTGACACCTGCCCGACCGGCCTCATCGCGGGTCAGTTCCCGGTACCAAATTTCCCGCCTCGACCAGAGCACATCCCGGTATTCCGGGTAACGCCTTGCTAATTCGCGCAGCGCTTCGATGAGATGCGGCCGCTCCCACGAATCCCTCCCCAACGTGCCGTCGGCGGCCCCGGGTGGAGCAGCGATGACCAACAGCACCGGCATAGATGCCTCGAACAAGCGCGCCACATGGTCAGTCAGGACCTCTCCGCCCACCGCCCGGACCTGGTCGGTAAGGTGCCGGCGGGCATCGGCTCGATCAGCCGCATCCGCGAACCGCGTCGCAGCGATGCGGTAGTCCTCCGCCAGCGCCGCTAGCTGCGTGAGACGTTCGATGTCACGACCGCTGAGTCCTTGCTGTTGATACTGTTCGGCCAGGTACTCGGCACGGGCCGGAGCGTCGTGGACGGCGGCGATGAAACGGTCCGCGAACACCCACTTTGCCTGGGCAGCCGTGCGCTGCTCGTGCAGAGCGTCGTCCAACCAGTCGACGGTGTCTAGGCCGAACGAACGCGCCAGCTCGTCGCGCTCCCTCCGCAACCACTCGACGTAATTCGTGGTCGGCTGTAATGGCCTGCCGTCGCGATCGACGGCGATGCCCTGAATAGGGGGCAATCCCGTCGGCATCGCGGTCGAATATTCCTGCACGCCAACGGTTCCCGGCACGACGACAACAGGCAGGCCGTCGCGCAGACGGACCGAATACTCGCGGTCACCGTCTGAATATCGTTCCCGCACAAGCAGCGTTGCGTCCGCGTCGAGCTCGGCGAGGTGCTCGACAAGCTGCGCACGTGTCGCGAATTTGTATACACGGCCCCGGCTTTCGGGTCCGCCGACCTGTGGCCGGTCCCCGGGGTCGACCGCCCAGCCGTAGACCACTGGCTCCGCCGGGTCCACCGGATCCTCCGGCGAAGCCTGTTCGGTTTCTACCGCGTCGTCACTCCGAGGCGGAGGAAGCTGCTGGGATTCAGGCGGCGGGGAGTCGGACTGCGGCCGCTCTGGTCGGAAGAACGCGGCGGACAGCTCAGCGGTAACGATGTGGCTAAAGGGTACGAGCGAAACCGCGCCGCTCGTCCGATCCACCCAAACGCTCCTCGATCCGTATGAGCCGGGAGGATCGACGAGAAGATACCGGATGTCCTCGCCATCGATCCGTTCGGTCACCCAGGCCACAGTGCCTGGCAGCCGCTCCCGCAATGCCACCCGCAAGTTGAAAGGCGCCCGACGCGTCTCGGCGCGAGCGTCCAGATCGGCCGCCGCCCACCCGAGGGGCGCACCGCCGGGCCATTCGGGCGGGTCATCGCCGACCGGATCGGATGGGTCATCGATGAGCATCGCAATCTCCGCCCGCCGCACGTCTAGCACCGCTTGCCGGTATTCCGCCACCGCAGATTCCAACTTCTGCAGCGCCTGTCCCGTCTCCCGATTCGGTCCCGGGGAGCCCTGTCGTCGGTCGGCGATCCCATCGTCGAGAGACTCGATGGACGACGCATCGATACCCAGCCCATTCGCCCGACCCCGAACATGATGGCCCTGCGCGACCAGCCGCACCACGGCCGACGTGTGCGCGGCGGACAGTTGGCCAAGTCGTCGATACTCGGCGGCAGCAGCCTCGACCGCGGAGGATTCGCCTTCCCGACGCGCCGCCTCCAACCGGGCGTACGCCCCGTCCAACCGGCGCGTGAACCGCACCATCCGCCGGGCCGTTTCCGGCTCCACCACACCGATTTGCGCCGCAAGCGCCGTCCCGGGACCTAACACACTCACGCGATGTACCGGTTCGCCGTTGGGGTGGTACTGGACGGCATGGACGTCGGCCGTGCCGCTTCCGGTCCCGGCCGCATCGAAAGCGCCTGCCAGCCGGCCCATCTCGATGGCCAGCACTTCGCCGAGGTGGTTCACCAGCGCATAAACCCGGCTACCGTCGACGACAAGCGCGCCGCGACGGTGGCCGGCCAATCGTTGCTCGTCGGTCGCGGGCTGACCCGGCGCACCGCCCAACAATCGCTGCGCCAGGTGAATGCGACCGGCCTCGCCCCGGCCGAAGTATTCCGCGTGCCCATCAGCCCACTGCGATATGTCCGCGATGCTCGCGTTCTCGCCCAAATCGTCTCCGGGCTGCGGCCGCGAACTCGTACCCCACGCGCTGCGGTAGTAGCCCCCAAGCCAACGTGCCGCCGCTACCGCCTGTTCGGAAACGCTGCGGTGCGCGATGCTGGAACTGCGCAATTCGGGCAGCGGCTCACCCGCGAGGCGAGCGGTTTGAAGAAGTGAAGACCATTCGTCGGCCGCTGAAAGGACATCCCGCGTGCGGACTGCTACGTATTCACCCCCTGTGGTCGGGTCGGACACGGCCGCCGCGATCGTGACTGTCCGCGCCCTCGTTGCCGGATCATCGCTGACCATGACGGTGAGTATGGCCTCCAGCGGGGACCGGTTCGCGACCTCTTGCAGACATGCGTGGATGGCGCTCGGCACCCAAAAGTTGTCTTCGTTGTGCCCCTCGATCAGGGGGGCGAGGCGGCGCTGGAGGTCCGCGACTTGAGATGCGGTCGCCCTGCTCTTGAGGGTCGGCTGGACGCGGAACGCCGCACCACCGACGAGGATGTCGACATCGACGGTGCCGCCCCCTCGATCGAGCCGCCAGTGCGCATTGACCCGACTCGGGTCGAAAGCGTAGAACTCGGCGACGATGTCGCGATCGCCGACAAATGGAGCAAACGAAACAACTGTGGACTCTACGACCGATCCTAAGGCGCTCGTGCCCGTAACTGCGTAGCCGACTTCGACCCGCACTTCGTAGGTCTGCATTTCGTAACTGCCGTCGGCTGTTTCGTCGACGAGCACCCTCACCGTCGGTGACATGCCGCCCTGTTCCACCAGGCGCGCTGTCGCCTTCGCAATCCCAGTTGCCGCCTCCGGGTTCGCGATGGCGGCGATCGGCTCCGGTATCCGGGCAACATCACTAACCCCGTCCTCAACGTGCTGCAGCGCAGCGGGGTAGGCAGTGCCGTCGGCATGGATGCGAGCCTCGACGAAAACCTTGCCGTGCCCCACAACGACCGTTGCCACGATGTCTCCGTCGCTCCCGAATACTGCCGCGCGCAGGATCGGATCCCGGCCCAACACCGCCCCACGCAAATTGGGATCCCCACTACTCCACAGCCAAAGGCGGCCGGGCTCGTGTTCGCGAATATTCGGATAGACCAACGAGACGACGCGCACGACGGCACTTTCCGCCAGACGACGGCGCCGCGCCGAAGGCCACCAATCGGTCTTGGCCACCACAGCGTCGCGCACCGCCTGTGCGATTTCCGAGGAGCGCGGGTGAGCCACCCAGCCCAACTCAACCTCGGTCGGATGATCGTCATCGGGTTCGGACTCGACCTCCAAGTCGTCCTGCTCGCCGGCGGCGGCCATGCGAAGCGATGCGTCGTGGGCGGACTGGATGTGTTGAACCTGCGATCGCGTGAAGTAGGGCCGCAGCTTGGCACCCGCGACCCTCAGCAACTGCCCGCGATCCGCCACCGGCCCACCATCGACACCGTCAACAGCCAAGGACACAACCGGTGGCCGATGCTGCCCATCGAGGCGAAAACCTATCTGCAGCACACCAACCCGTACACCATCGCGCGAAACCGCAGCGCGCAAACCAATCACACCGCCATCCGGATTCGGCGACCACACACCGTCAAACTCGAACAAAAACTCCCCGCGCTCCCCGTAGCAGCCAGACAAATCCTCAGCAAGCCACCCAACAAACGGACCCTCCGGATCAGATCCCATCGCAGCAAAAACTTCCGAAAGTGTGCTCGCATACTCAGGATTCGCCTCACGAGCCCCGACCGGCTGTTGCCGATAGCGTTCGCAAACCTCGATCTGCTGGGACAGCGTCACCAGCTGGGCGCGTCCTGCATGCAGCTCGCCCAGGACACGTTCGACGTAGCGTTCCGCGGTCCTGACACTAATGACCATCTGGTCGGCGATTTGTTGGCTGTTGAGGCCTTTGGCCAGCAGCCAAAACACCTCGCGGTCGCGGCTATTGAGGCCAAACACGCTCTTGCGCAGGGCTATTGGCGCCGGGACCGCAACCGCCAGTTTCCGCTGGAAGGCGATCGCTACGGCCGCTGCCCGGCTGGCTGCACCCAGCTTTCTCAGCATGCGTTCGATGTGGGTTTCCGCGGTTCGCTGCTCGATGACTAATCGATCGGCAATCTCTTCGTTGGCCAGCCCCTCGGTGACCAATAGCTCCAGCACCTGCACTTCGCGGCGAGTCAAGCCCGCCCGCCGGGCCTCCTCGAAATTGACATAGGCCGGTCGGTTTCGCGCGGACGGCGACGGCCCGGCGCCGCTGGAGACGCCGGACCTGGCCGGTTGCGGGCCCTGCGGGCCCTCATCTTCAAGCTCGGAGCCCACCGGTGTCGCGTCGAGCACTCTGCGCCCTTCCAGATACGCGGCCAGCGCATCCGGGCCCAAAATCTCCGCCATCTCGGCCTCAAACCGAGCCCGCTCGGACGCGACGCCCAGGTCGTCTCCGCCATCAGCCATGTTCGCGCGGGGGCCGGTGGCTTTGTCGTTTGGGTCGCGCTGCGCCGACGCGGCGTCGGCTTCGCCACCGCTGCCCTCGGCTGCAGCCTGAGCGTGATCCTGCGGGTGCACCGACTCATGCGGGTCCACCGGCGAAACCTGTTGCGCCGGTGCCTCATCGCCGTCGTCGTTTGCCTGGGCGTCCTCGCCCGCGCCATCGGCGTGTCCGTCGAACCCGCGCGTTGGGGCTGGAGGCTGAGGAGCGCGCCGACTCGGCGCGTCGGGCTCTTCTATCGGGTTACCGGCGTTGGCGATGTCCGCATAGATTTGTGCTAGGCCCATGGCCGTGTCGACAAACGACTCGAAACTCGCCGCAATCGCACACAGATCCTCGTCGCTGACCCCGGCGGTTTTCATGTCCTCCAGCGCCCTGCCGAGCCGACTGGGATCCATCAACAACCCAGCGGCGTGGTCGGTTTCAATGGACCGAAACGCCCCCTCACCCGTCAAGGGATAGGTGCCGCCTTCGCCAAACTGGTTGGCGGGGACCACCACACGCCACCCGTCGGGCCCCAGCTCAACCCGCTGCCCTTCACCCGCCTTGGCCGGGGTCCTGATGATCGGCAATCCTCGCTCGGTGGCCAATTGCCCCAACCATTCGTCATCCCAAGCGCTGATCGGTCCTGCCGCGCCGTCAGAACTCTGCACCTGCGGAATGACCACACCGACGATTTCCACACCGGGTCCGAACCTGCTATTCACCCGGACCGGGGCGCCCTTTCTGCGCTCTTCGGCCATGAGTTGGTCGCCGGTGCTACCGAGGCCGTACCCCAGATACAGGTGCTGCGAAGGAATCCCGACAAGTAGTCCTGCGTGCT
This sequence comes from Mycobacterium sp. SP-6446, assembly GCF_001954045.1. Taxonomy (NCBI): domain Bacteria; kingdom Bacillati; phylum Actinomycetota; class Actinomycetes; order Mycobacteriales; family Mycobacteriaceae; genus Mycobacterium; species Mycobacterium sp. SP-6446. The sequence continues at coordinate 28,552 of NZ_MBEM01000211.1, forward strand.
CCGGCGGATGTTCGGCGTCGATGAGAACGGGATCATGAGACATCGCGTCCGGGTCCGGGTCATACCCGCCGCGGACGCCAACCCGGTCGGGATCACGAACAAAGACATCCTCAGGAGTCGAGCTAGCTACCCGAGAATCCGGGCCCAGCAATTCGCGAAGCTTTCCGCCTCGCGTGCTCAACGGCACCATCGCATATCGCCAACCGGGGCCATGCTCCCGGGGATCCGTAACCCCCAGCAACCCGGACGACGAATCAGCATCTGGGGGAACAAGATCCGGCAGCGGATCAGACTGTGGCGTCGCATCCGCGGCCGACGCATCCGCAGCGGCGGGGGTGTCGCTGCCGCTGGAGCCGCCGGCCCTAGCCGGCCACCGGGCTCCCCTGACGCGGGACCCACGCGCACCTCGGCCGAAGAACACATCCTCGGGGGCGCGAGGCGCATTGCGCCATTCGTCCGGACCGAAACCGCCCAGTCGACCGCCGACCGGCGGCGCATCGAACACCGCGCGACGGTCTGCCTCGGAACGGGACTCGTTAGCCGAACCGAACGCCGTCTCAAGGAGTTCCTTGGCCCTGTTGACGCGGTCACCGGCCGTGGCTTCATCGGTCCCCAACCGCTCAGCAACCATCTCAAGAGATTGCCCGAGGAACATATGGTCGAGAATCGTTTCGATCTCTTCGGCCGACAGCCCGACCAACGTGGCGCGAACCAAGCGCAGCACTGCACTGTCACTGACTTCCTGCTCCACCGCGGAGTCCGCGGCCTGGTTCGTCGCCGAACCGTCCTTGCCGATCGGGCGCTCAATCACGGCACGCGCGAACTCAACCAGCTCCAACGACAAACCAAGCGCCTCGGCTACCGCGGAATCGTTCGGGTAGCGGCCCTGTTCCTCGAAACGCCCGTCGCGCCAGGCGCGCACCGTTGCCACCAAGTGGTCAGCCCGCCCTAGATATGCATCTTCGACGCCGATCCGTATTACGGCCTGCCGCGCCTCCTCAACCGTGTACCCCAAAGCCTCAATCCACCGCTCAGCAAGCTTCGCTGACGGCCGAATCTGGCCCGACTCCACACGGTAGACATGGGCGTTAGACACTTGGACCCGCTTGGCTAGGTCGGCCCGGGACAAGCGGCGCCCCTCGCGGATATCGGGCAGCCAATACCGCTGGAAGTAATCGCACTCGATCAACACCGTCACCGCCGTCAGCGGAAAGAAGTGGTCAAGCACCACCCGCAGCGCCATGCCCCGCAACCCCACAGCCACAGCCAGCCGCCTAGCAACGTCCCTCGACGGTTTGCTACCCCGTCTGACCGAATCGACCACGGACTTGCTCAGCTGGGCGCGCCCGGCCAAGGCGGCCTGAGACAAGCCGAGCGGCTCGCAGCGGTCGCGGAGATAATCCCAGAACCCGCCCGGATAGGCTGCCAACGTTTCTGCTAGGCCGGCAATGTCTTCGGGCATCCTGGCGCGGTCCCTTGAGGGGGTTGCGGAACGGTCTGGTCTAGATGAAACTGCGGCGGGGTCGCTCGTCAGCTTCGTCTTCGGGGCCGCCTGGGCCGGGCGCGTCGGCGAAGCCCCCCGCGCGTGGACCGCGGGCGTCAACGGTAGCTCGCCCACCTCGTAGGCGCGCACCACCACCTGGGTGTTGTCGTGGTCGTCTGTCAGGCCGAGGGCCGCCTTGATTAGGCGGATCCGTAGTTGAACTCTGCGCACCGACACGCCGTACCCCGCGGCGAGGCCTCGCTCGGTAGCCCCGGCGGCCAGCAACGCGACCAGCTTGCGCTGGCGTTTGGACAACAGCCCCGGGCCCGGCGCGTCTTTGGGCGCCTGTACCCAGCCGCGGTCGTGGGCAATCGCGGCCAGCTGAGCAAGAGTGAGTGCGCCATGCCTCCTGGCTGCGTCCCGGAGGATCCTGCGAACGTCTGCTACGACGAATCCCGTTCGGTCGGCGATCTCTTGGACGTTGCAGCCCTGAGCCAGCAGCCTCACCGGTTCTGCTCGCCAACTCTCGTAGATGATCCTTACGAGGTAGGCGCGATTGCCGTTGCCTACGCCCAGCTTGTGCAGCACGTCGCTGACGTAGTCACGTACGGATTGCTCACTGATGTTCAACCAGCCGGCGATCGCTTTGGTTGTGTAGCCCTCGACCGCCAGCAAAAGCACATCGCACTCGCTTGGGCTGAGGCGTTTCCTCAACGGTTCCGACAGGTAGACGTGGGAACCCGGATCCATTCGGCTGCGCCAGAAGAACACCGCCAGCTGGGTGCGGTCATGTGCACCTAACTTCGTCAGCAAGCCGTGGACGTGATCCTTTACGGTATTGACCGTGACGCCCAACCGCTCGGCGATCGCCTGGTTGCTGCGGCCCTCGGCCACCAGCGACAGCACCTGCTCTTGACGGCGGCTCAGGCGTGGCAGGCCCTGCTGGACCGGCGACGTCTGCTTGGGTGGGCCGGATTGCGGCTCGCTGGTCGGTTTATCGCCGCCGCCGGAGACGCCGGACCGTGCCATCGGTCCCCGGAAGCGGGATCCACGCGCACCTCGGCCGAGCCTGTCCTCGGGGTCCTCATGGTCGCGAGGCGCATCGCGCTTATAGCGTTCTCCCGAGAAGTTGCCCAGTTTACCGGCCGCCCCGGACGGGGCGGGCCGCAGCCAGCTCACCGCCTGGCCTGGGTCGTTGACAGTGATTGCGTCGACCCCGAGGCTCTGGCAGTATTCCGCGTCGCGGCGCGCGGTGTGCCCAAATTCGCTTGTCCGGCATGCGCAGATGAGATCCAGGCCTGCCTGATGGGCCTTCTCGACCAAGAAGGGACGCGAGCGAAGCTCCGCGATGTTGACGGTTATGGCTGATGCACCGACGCGCTTCGCGGCGGCGAAGGCCTCGGGCCCGCTGCCCCACATCAGCGCGGTCGGCACGTCGGGGGCGGCCTGGCGGACCTGCCAGAGCGAATCGTGCCAAGGCGAATAGACTACCGCCCGGGATTCCTCCGGAGATCCGGGCGAGGCCATGCCATATAGGTTGAGCAGCCGCACCAGCTCCTGCTCGAGTGCCCGCGCGTACTTCGGGGCGCGGTTGAGCACGCGCGGCACTTCGCGCACGTAGGCCCCGCCCTCCTTCGGTGGCTTGGTCTCGATCATGAGCGTAACCGGCCGGGGATAGTCACGGACGAAGCTCAGGAGCTCCTCCAGAGTGAGCAGGCCGGTGTCGCCGTATACGGCGCCGGCCTGCGTGCTCGGGTGGTCGGTGCCATATTCGAGTGCCCGCAGCTCGGCCAGCGTCAAGTCGGCGACAAGGCCGGTACCAGTGGAGGTGCGGTCCACTTCTCTGTCGTGGATGACAACCAGATGCCCATCGCTGGTGAGCCGGATGTCGCATTCGATACCGCCTGCGCCCTGCGCCAGCGCCAGTTCGTAGCCCGCCAGGGTAAGCTCCGGACGATCAAACGGCGACCCGCGGTGTCCCACCACCAACATTTCACCGCCGGGTGCCCGCAGCACCGACGTGTGCGCGGGGCGCTCCGAACGCCGCAACGGCCCGAATGCCCAATGTACCTGCGGGACGGTGGGATTGGCGCCCTCCGCCGCCTCGGTTCTCCGCGCGGCGGTCACGTCCACGAGGTCGCGGTAGAGCGCGCTTTGGCCCAGTCTTATTGGCCGAAGGGCCGCGTCCCGCACCGGCTCGCGGTCCGGGCGTGCCCACAACATCCAGGAGTGGGTATCAGCCGACCGCAGATTGTCGAGCACCGCGGGCGGGAAGGCATCGACATTGGGCAGCCGACCTCGCCTGTCGGCTAGCAACTCGACCGGTCGCTTGAGGGGGTCCCCACCGCTGAAGATGAGACGACCGTGGCGGTCGAATGTCCATATATGCGGCTCAGCTATCCCGGCCTCAGCGGCGGCCGCGGCGACGCTCTCAATCTTCTTGTCGACCTCGTCGACGTCGGCCACAAACCTGTGCTCTGCGGCGGTGAGCTTCCTGCCGCCGCGTTGCTGCAACAGCAACCCGTGGCGGTAATTTTGGAGCCGCTCCAACGTTAGTTCATTGGCTTTGTAGCGCGCCCCTGTCGGGAAGCCGCCGTTGCCAACGAATTCCGAGTAGTTGTCGATCAACGCACGCTGCTCTTCGCCGGTCAAGGTCAGCCACGCCCTGGCGTCGGCCGCTGACTGTTCGACACGTTCCGTGGCAGTGCCCTGTTTGTTCAGCCGCTCTTCGACCGCCTCCGGCGAAAGCGGCGGATCCCACTTCGTCGACAGCGCATCGCACGCCAGCTCGCCGCCAGGATCGATCCCCGCCGGCACATCACGCCAACGCTCCGCTGGGCCGCGCTCGCTAATGGCCTCCTCGGGCACGGCGTCGCTGGGTCCGCGCGCAAGCCAGCTGATGGCTCGCTCCGAAGTGTCGGTGCCAATGAAGGGGACACCGAGATCGCTGACGTACTGCAGATCGCGCGGCTCGTTGACTACCCAGGTGTAGGTGACCATGCCCTCGGCGGCCGCCAGGTCGACGAGTTCGGGGTACGCGCGGAGGGTTTGAATGCTGGGCCCCAACGCGGTGGCCCCGACGGCCTTTGCCACATCCAGGGCACGCATCGCTAACGCCCGCGTCGCGGCGTTGCCAAGCGGCGGCACCAGATACGCGGTGGGCAACGTTGGTGCGAGCCTACGCACGAGCTTCAACCCGTCCGGGAAGAACCCAATCACCGCCGCGCGGAACTGGTCCGCCGGTGCGGGCTTAGCCAGGCCATGGCGCTGCAGCAGCGCCACCAGCTCGCGTTCGACACCGTAGAACTTCAGACGCGGGAGGAAATGCTTGATCTCTAAGAACAGCGTCACCTGCCGATCGGGATCGTAGCTGTGCACCCAGTTCTTCACCTGCTGCACCCACTCGTCACCGGTGAGTATCCGATCGCCGAAATCGAGTTCGCTCAGCTGCGCCAGGGTCTTGCCCCGCACGAAGCCCCTGCCATCGGAGGTGCGATTCACCCACGGGTCGTGGATGAGGACCACGTGCCCATCTTTGGTGAGGTGAAAGTCGCCCTCCAGACAGGTCGCGCCCTGCACCAAAGCCAGTTCATAAGCGGCCCAAGTGTTCTCAGGCCGATCGGCGGAGGCCCCACGATGGGCGACCACCGACGGCCGGGTATCCCGCGACACCCATACGGACTTGCCCCGAGTGCGGTCCGCTCCGTTAGTGGTACGCCCCCTGCTCGACGGGGAACCCAGCGCGTAGACGTGGATCTCGGCGCGCGGCTCGCCCAGGGCCCTACGGGCAGCGTGGAACGCCGCAAGGTCAGCGTAAAGAAGACCGGTGTTCTTGGCGACGCAAATGACGGCGGCCGCCGACCCCTTCTGTTGGTCCAGCCGCAGTTGGTCAAACACGGGGCCGAAATCTGTCTCCCACATCCGGTCGATCGGCTCTCTAACGATCCACCACGACACCGTCGTCGCCCTGAAACGGTCGTCGCCAACGACGATCATGGCCCGCCCATCACCGTCAACCGCCTTGGCATAAAACTTCGCCCATTTCGCATCGCCCACCCCGGCGCGCTCGCCGGCCAGATCGAGCTGAAGCTTCGCGGCCTCGACCCAGAACACCCGCCGCGTGAACTTCCGTATTGCCTTGCGTTTCGCACGCGTCGCGCTGGGCAGCTCGGACTGTAAACGATTGGCACGCTCCACAGCATGCTTGTGCCTGCGGCGAAACGCCGCGTCGTTGACGTTATCTCGGCCGAATACGCCATTGATCATTGCGAGCGTATGTTGCGCGATCAGCGCGTCGATCTCGCCCGGGGCGAGCTTGGCCATCCACACAACATTCGCGGCCGCCACCACGGCGGCCTGCGCCGCGTCACCCGGCCGAGCGACCCACTCGTTCGCTGGCGACGTCGGCATCCGCTTGTCCGACGCCCGTTTCGCCAACTCCCGCTGTGTGTCAAACCGCGAGTCGCCGGGCGCTGCATCGGCCGGTTGAACCGGATCCGGCGGACCATCACCTTCACCCGACCCCGCTCCACGATCCTCAGTGACTTGGTCAGCGCTGCGGTCGCCCGAAGGCGACAAAGAGGCTTGCCCGTCACGCGCCGCGTCGACCGGATCCTCCGCTGCAAGTGCGGGATTCGGCAGGGTCTCCGGGAGCGGCACAGACGCGTAGACAAGCCGGACCGGCGCCACGGCGTCGATAGCCCTGTCCGTCGCCTCCTTGCCTTCCAGGCCGGGCGCTGTCATCGGCGGACCAGTATCCGGCCGGTCCTCGCCGAACAAGGAGGGTTGGGCCTGGATGGGCATTCCGGCGATCACCGCACGCCTGAGTGCCTCGCTGGTCTCCATCTTTTCGGCGACGTCGTAGTCCGTCAGCTCGCTTCCCGGCGTGGTGCGCACCAGCACGCGATCGGGCTGAACGGTCACTTGGGTGCGTGTCCAGAACCGTTTGCGTGCATCAGTTTTCGGCGTGCCGATAACCGCCTTGATCAGCCCTTCTGCACTCTGCTTTCTGGTGCCGTCGGTTTCGTCGGAAGAGGTGCCTTCCGGCTGTTCGGCCACAACAGAATCCAGTCGGTAGATTCCGCCTCGTCCGGTCGAGACGCTCAGCGCGTATCGGGCCACGTGGTCATCGTCGTCATCCTCGCGACGCACGCGGGCCACGATGTCGCTGCTGCGGGCGGCGTTGATGTCGGCGGCTAGCTGCGACAGACTGCGCTCGCCGGTCGGTGCCTCATGCACAAAGTGCACCGCTCGCGCAGCGCGATACTTCCTTCTGGCGGCCGCCGCCTCGATGTCGCCCTGTTGAGTGATGACAACGCTGACTTCATCTTTATCTGGCAGATCGGCATTGCGCGTGATGACGGTGACGCCCGGCGGAATCTCCGATCCAGGGATCGGCTGCCTTGCAACGACATACACCGTAGCCACCGCTTGGGCGAGCCCGCGGCACAGATCGCGCACCAATTCCCAATCGTGTGCGAAAACGAGCACTCGCTGGTCTTCGACGCGAGGACCCGAGCTTGCGTCGTCCGCCGGCGCGCTGTCTACCGGCACCGGGACGGAACCATCCTCGTGTTCCGATACCGGCGCGCCCGCCGCGGGAATGGCCGAGGCATCGCCCGACTTTTCCGCAGTGCCCTCAGACGTTGCGTCCTGTGCCGCCGTCGGGTCATCGGTCGGCATTGCCCCGTCGACCGTCGACGTGCCCCCACCACCGGGCGAAACGACGGGCGCCGTAGCCTCGGTCGGCGGTTTCGCTGCGAGATCGGCTCGCGCGTCATTCGTTGGGCCTGACGGGCCGGAAGTCGAAGTGGGACTTGATGAACCCGCTGGTGTCGCTGTGGAATTGGGGTCGGCTGCGGCCGCGCGCACCTGGTGCAGAGTCTCTGACGACGGCGGGGTCCGTGGCGATGGGATTGTCGGGCTGGCCGGCTGGTCGGAAGCCTTCTGGCTGACCGTGTCCGCGGGTGGTCCGCGACCCGGTGTCGGCTGCGTCGTCAGGTTGAGCTTGCCCTCCTGAAGCATGGACCGCAACTGCGCGGCCAGTTCTTGGTTCATACCGAAGTTTGCAGGCGCTGTGAGGTTCTGCTGGGCGATTTGCCGGATCTGCGGAATGAGGTCGAGGAGCTTGCGATCTGCTGCGACGCGGGCCTGTTCGGCGGCGTGGAGATCGGCGGCCGTTTGCTCGGTAGGATCGGCGCGATGGGCGGCCTCGGCATCGGCGTAGGCCTTGGCGGCGTCCTCGGCGGCACCCTCGTAACGGGTGATGGCGAGCCCGATCTCCGGATCGCGGACCTGGGTGAAGGCGTCGTCGTCGGGTGACAGACAAAACAGGACTTCGCCAGGGTCACCGGCGCGGCCCACGCGGTTCTTGAATTGGGTGTCAACGACGTCGGTGATCCCGGAGCGACCGTCGATGAGCAGGAATATGCCGTGCATTTTCCCTTGCTCGCTCAGTTCCTTTACCTCGTCGCTGACTCGGTAGTCGGTCCCGCGCGCCCCCGTCGCGGGCACGAGCACTACCCTGCCGCGAAGTACATATGCTCTGCCGTCGGCATCACGGTAGACCTGGCCCCTGTATTTAGGGACGTCGGCTTCGTCGATATATAGGCGGTACGCGCTACCGGCCAATCTTTTGATGTCGGCTTCCATCTGCTCACGCCATCTAGCACCGTGCTCGAACTGATAATCCGCATCGCCGATCACATCGTGCGGAATGTTCATGGCTGTCAACAACTTTGCCAGCGCCGCAGGCTTGTCGTCGCGGTCGGCGCCGTATACCACCGGCTGGCCCTTTTCATGAAGACTTTGGATCTTTTCGGCGACCCACCCCTGCTTGGCGTCCTGGTTATCGAACACCATGTCGCCGTGGTCGATGACATCCGACGGGTTGAACTTTTCCACCCGTACCACCGGTCCCATCCGGTCATAGTTTTCGGCCACCACCTCCGAGGATTCGCTGGCCGTCCCCGAGATCAATGCGATCGCGTCATCCCGGCGTATTTCGTTGTAGTACTGCTGGGAGGTGATCTCGGTGCTCGATTCGGCGTCGTGGCGAATCGGCACGCCCTCCCTGCCCGCCGTGCGCTCAACCACGTTTTCCTTGGCCTCCAGCGCCTTGTGAATGTCGTTGGTAATCCGGACATCACCACTCTGCTCCTCGAAGTTGGTGCGGACCTCGCCGTTGATCCGGTCGATCAGATAAATCATCCCGTCGCGCACTTTGTAGTCGATATCGCGCCGGTACTGGTATTCCGCGATGGCGTGCTTGACCACATCGTCCACCCCGATGTCCTGTCTGCCCTGCTCGGTCAGCACACGTTGGATTTCGGCTCGGCCTTCGTCGGTCAGCTCGACCTTGCCGTAACCACATTTAGGCACACCGAATGTTTCTGCCGAGAAACGTCCACTGGCCGTGTTGGCGTCGAAGAATTCGCGTGCGGAATTGAATTGGTCGCGCACCTCGTCGCGGGCTAACTGGGCAGCACCCTTGGATATTTTGTAAGTGGTGCCGACCCGGTCTCCCCCGCCGCTCCAGACTGTCGCTTCGTCACCCTCGTCGATCACATTGGGGCCCTTGGGGACAGGGTTGTCCTTCAGATGGCTGAAGACCTCGGTATTGGCATCCATCAGGTAGATCGCGCCACGGTCTTTAAGCCGTTGCCTCACGGGCGCATCTGCGTTGTCGCGGTAGTAAACATCGATGCCGTAGTCATTGCTCAACGCCTCGCGGTATTCGATGAAACTTTTGGCGGCCAGCGACGAGCGCGACGTCGTCATCCGAACCGACAACCCCTGCTTCTCCTTGGCCACCTCGACGGCCTTCGCGACGGCATAGATCACCCCACTGACAGACTTGCCCTCGCCACACCCCATGTTCACCGAGCACAACCTGCCGCCGGCGTCGGTACCGACCACCAAAGCCAGCTCTTCCTGCGTGAAATAGACATCGGCCTCGGGAGGCAACAGACGCCGAGCAATCTCGGTGGCAGCCATCCTGCTGTTGGTTGGGTCATTGCCCCACAACAGTTCCCGCAGCCGGGCCGGCGTCGCTTCGCCCAACTTGAGCATCCTGCGCAATTCCTGCAGCGCACCGGCCGCCGCCTTGCCCACCGACCCGCGATGCTCATCGACTCCGTCATTGGCTTTGTTCCAATCCAGCAAGCCTTCGTCGAAGGCGCGGATGTACTCCTCGCCGGCCACCTGCGCCTCAGCCACTAGGTCGCCTGACGCCTCGCGCACCACGGCCTGGTAGTTAGTGTCAGCTGCCACGGCCGCCGCCTCGGCCTGCTCGAGCTGCAGGCGCGCCTCCTCCACCAGCTCGTCACTGGCAGCGCGTCTGTGACCCGCCAACACCGCGTCGAGCTCCCTTTCCTGCTCTCGCACCTGGGATTCGAAACGTTGCCTGCGCCACAGCGCCACCACCTTGTTGCGCTCGGCCTCGGCCTCCGCCAGCGCAGCCCGGTGATCACCCTCGGCCGCCCGAAGCTGCGCCTCGCGCGTGACCAGCGCCTCCCACAACTGCTCAGCGCGGTCCTCGATTTCGGCTTTGCGCAGCGCAACTTCCTCGGGCCGCGGCTTGACACCCCGCTCCTTCGCCTCACGCACCTCGTTGTCAAGCAGCCCTTTACTTACGTCCAAATCCTTGGTTGCGTCCTCCACGCGCTTTTTGGCGACCGCGATACTCTCCTTCAATTCGCGATCCACCTTGGCGTCGGCCTCGGCCTTGCGAGCATCGTGGACGCGACGGCTGTCGTGCACCGCGTTCTGGGCTATCGCGGCTTCCTCGCGCGCCGCCGCGATGCGCTCGGTGGCCTTCGCCACTACCTGTGCCGTCTTCGCGTCGGCAGCGTCAATCTTCTCCTGCGCCTTGGCCTTCTCGGCCGCGTAGAGCTTGTCCTCCTCGTCCTGCAGCGCCTTGTCGTGGGTCTGCTCAGCCTTCTCAAGATCTTCGATGTCCGTCTGATGCGCTTGCCCGCATAGGATGTCGTCCTCCACCACGTCGGGGTGCGCGTCGTGCGCGGCCTGGAAAGCCGCGTCGACGGATCGTTCCGCCGCATCGACCGCTTGTTTACCGGCCGTCACATCGGCTTGGGTTTCCCTGACGCGCTCGTCGAGTTCCGAAAGGCGTTGCTGGCGAGCGAGTTTCGCTTCGGGATCAGTTTCTGTGGCGATCTCCCCGAACACGCGATTCCGCTCAGCCGTAACGCCCTCAAGGGCCGCCTCCCGTCGCGGCAAGTCATCCTCGGCATCCGCAAGCTCCGCGCGCGCCCGCGGTAACTCCGGCACCCGCTCCTCTAGCTCGGCTAGTGCCGACTTGGACGCGGCCGCACTCTGCTCGCGGTGCGTGCGCGCCCGAGCCACTTGATCCTTGGTGGATTGGACATACGGATCCTCCGAGGCTTTCTCGCGGAGCTCGGCGCGCTTCTTCTCCTCGCGCCAGCCCATCTTCGGCTTCTCCTCGGCGGCGACGTCGCCCGCCCCGACACCCGGCCCGTCGGGCTCGGCCTCGCCCGAATCAGTTTGTTCGTGAGCGTTGCCCTCGTCATCGGCCGTCGCGAGGGCTCGCTGGTTCCTGATCTCGTGGCGCTGCCTGACGGCGGCCCGCAACGCGGCCTCGGCCGCCTTGCGCTCCGCAACGGCGTCGTCGACGGCCTTGCTGCTCTGGTCTAGGTGCGCACGTGCGGAGGTAACCCGGCGCTCCAGCTCTTCGGTCCGCTCTTCGATTGCGATCTGCAGCACCGCTTCGCGGCGCGCCTCCGCCTCCGCGACCAGGCGCCCACCCTCTGCCAGGGCGGCGTTGGCAGAGACGACGCGCCGTTCCAAGTAGTCGAGTCGTTGCTGGTGCGCGGATTGGGCTTCCGGATCCTGCTCTGGGACGCTCTCCCCCAGCGCGAGGTCATGCTTGGCCTTGGCGGCATCTAGCACCTCCTGCCGAATTGCCAAGTCCTCCTTGGCACCTCGCAGCTCCGCACTCGTCGGAGCCAACCGGTCCTTTTCCTCGGCCTCCACTCGCTCCCGCAAGTTGGGCAGCTCCGCGGCACGCTTGGCCGCAGCAGATTCATACTTCTCCCGGCTCTCCGTCAGATCTTCTTTGAGCTGATCCTCCTTCTGCCGGGCAGCGTCGATCACGTCAAGGAAGTCGGCGCGATCCGGGCCTGCCGCCCGCGGCTCTTCGACCGCGGCGACGCGGTCCTCGGCGGCATCCAGGCCCACTGTCTCGGTCCTGGTGTGGTCGCCGGTGCGCTCCCCCGCGACGGTGAGATCGGTGCGGCGGGCAACCGGGGACAACCCGTCACGCCGACCCGATGCCACACGAGCATCGCCTTCGCGGGGGGCGGCGTCGCCGTTGCGGCCAGCCTCCACACGCGACACGGGCCGTTCGCCGGACTCCGGTGTGCGCTCGGCGCGATCCGGTACATACCCGCCGTCGTCCGGTCGACCGGCCTGCGCCGGGCGCTCCACTCCCGTCCCGTCGGAGGGCGCTGTGGCCACCGGGTGTGACGTCTCCGGCACAGGAGTGCCCGACGCGTGCTCCCCACTATCCGGCACGTGGCCGTCGGCGTGCTCACCCGCGGCGTGCTGAAGCTCACCGTGGTCCGCTTCTGAACGAGGTTGCGCGGCAGAGTCAAAGCCCCTCGCGGCGGGCGTTCCGGACGGCGTGGAGCCGGATTCCTCGGGCTGGGGTTGCGCAACCCCAGCCCGCGGGTCCGGGGTATCGCCCGATTGTCCCGGATCGGGACCACGCCCGGGGGCGACCGCCGTTGTCGAGCTCGGTTCGGGCGCCGCGGGCGGCGGGGCCGTCGGTGAATGTGCTTCCGCGGGTACGGCATCCAAGCCCGTGTGCGCGGCCGGCCCCAGCCCGCTATCGCCTCTGACCCGATCGGCGGACGGGGTTGAGGTGGAAGGCCGTGGGCCCGAGGTCTCCACAGCGGTGTGGGATGCGCTGCGACCGAAGGTGGCTCCCTCCGATGGCCGCGTGCCCAGATCACGCGGGACCGGCGCTCCGCCGGCGCGATCAGTGAGGCCGGACGCAAGCATGCTTGGCGTGTTAGCCGAATTACGCTCTGCCACAGCACTATTAACGTGGAGATCGTCCGCATGGGCGGGGAGGTAACCAGCCGGGCTGCGTTCTTCGGAGCGCAGATCGCTCTCGGGCGGGACGCTTTCGGCGGGTTGATGTGCCGATCCAGCCTTGCCGCCGGCCCCCGCGTGGGCAGCGCCGTGGACGAATCCGATGGCGCCCCCGAGCAGGTTCGCGCCAGTTACGTCCCCACCGCCGGTGGCAGTGCCCACCACCATGGCAGCCTCACCGGACAACAGGCCGGCCACCGCACCCTTGGCCATCTGCGCCGCCAGGCCCTCGGCCGGGCCCAACGCCGCACCGGCAAGATGGCCCACCCCCCCGGCACTCAGCTCAGCCTCTGCCATCGACACCGCGGTGTCGAGAACCCGCCCCATATCGATGCCGTCGCGGCGGCCCTCGGCGACCTGAATGGCCTCCATCGCCAGCTCTTGGCCCGCGCCGAGGGTCGCCCCCATCAGGCCCTCGCGGGCCAACCGCGACACCATGGTCTTAGTCAGCGTCTGGCCCAGCGCGGTCGCCAGCCGGCCGAGCACCCCCGACTCCATCTCATCAATCGCCGAGATGGCAGCCTCCTCGGCAGCCGGGATCTCCGACAGCGAGGCACCCCCCGTCCACTCAAAGTTGGCCAGCGCCCACGTGATCATGGCCGCGGTGATCCCCAACGTGGAGATGATCTGCAGTTTGGAGTACTGGATGTTGGTGCCGCCGCTGTCGGCGAGATCTCCCAGCGCCCGCACGGCGTCCACCAGCTTGTCCACCGCGTACTCGCCGTCGAACAACATGTGGAACTGCACGTCGGCGGCCTGCGCGGTCTGGCCCGCCAACACGGCCTGCGTCGCCGAGCGCACCTGCGCCAGCGAGGGGATCAATGCCTCTAACCGATCAGCGATCGCATGCAAAGTGGCCGCGATGCCGCCCATCCGCGTCTCGCTACCGGTCGGCCACGCCGTCCCGGCCAAGTACGCCAACGGCTGCAATGCCGGAGGGATCTGGATATCCATCAACAGACCCCGCGGCAACCAGCGCCGGCTACACAGTGGCTACGCCGATCGGATTGATGAGGCGAATTCGCCGCTTCCGCTACGAAATTCGCGCGGCAATCCCCCAGGCCGGGCGCAGCGCCGATCCATCGCACGCTCTGTCGAGTCAGGCCCGAGAAGGCTTGTCTCGCCTGCGATCGCATCCGCACTTGCCCCTAACCTGATGTCCCTGGCGCCCCCGATGGCGATACATAGTGTATCGCGTCAATGCTGACAGATCACCAGCACGTTTCCGCGGCGCCCCGTTGTCCTAATTTCGTTCGGCCCAACGGCCATTCGGACGTCTAGCGAATGATCACCGAGATCCCGCTACCCGAACCCGGGCCTCGATCAGAGGTCAGTCGGTCCCCCGCGGACGGCCATGGCCATCCGTCCCGCTATCCTCGCGGTCCGCGCCATCGTCATCGACATGCGGTCCGGTGGGTACTTCCTCATCCGACTGTTGCTCACCGACCGAATCGGAAGCCGCGGCGTCATCGGAGTGCCCTGTGGCTAGGCCGATTCCGTCGGTGGCCTGCTCATCGCCGGAGACACCGCTGCGCCGCGAAGATCCGCGTGTACGGCGTCGTGTGCGTGCGGCACCGTCGGGCCGGACGCCGTCCTCGGCGGCGTCGGATAGCCCGGCCACCGAAGGCGACTTCGCGGGTGTGCCCGAGGAATCTTGTGCGGGAGGCTTCGCACCGGTGCGCTGCATCCCGGGCTCGGCCTGAGCCGGGTCGAAATCTTCGGCGGCGCTGGGCGGCCCATCCATCTCCGGGGTCGACGACTCCGAATTCGGGTCTTCGGGTGCGCCGGCGCGCCGAGGGCTCGGCCGCGTCGGGAAGCCGGGCGGCGGCGGCAGATTCGGCGGGGCCGAAGGATCCGACCCCATTGGCCCAGCCGCGTCGGCGGACGGTCCGGATTCGGGCGAAGGTCCCGAATGGCCCAGTGCTGCCTCCGGATTCGAGTCAACGGGCAGGGAGGCTGCGGGGTCCGCTTCTACACCCAGGCCGGCGGAATCGTCGGACAAACTTCCGGTGCCCGCCGCCGGCGGTGTTGCGCTGCCCGACCCATCGCTCGCCGGATCACTCTGGCTCGGACCGCCGCTAGCGCCGGATCCGCCCGAGGATCCCGTCGCGCCGCCTCCGCCCGACGACCCGGTGGCGCCGGGACTGCCGGCACTCGCCGTTGGGCCGGAGGCCATGGCCGGCGAGGCGGCCGTATTAGTCGCTGGCTCAACCGCATTGGCACCGTTGGGCGTGCCCGCGGTGGCCATAGTGGGCCCGCCAACGGTCGTACCGGCGGAAATCGGGCCGCCCGCACCCTGCTGAGAAAGCGCACCCGACGTGCCGCCCGAGGCTGCAGATGACAATCCCGTTTCGTCGGACTGCTGGAACGTATTCGCCGCCTGCTTGAGCAGATCCGAGTAGTAGTCCAGCAGACCGGTCTTGGCGTCAACCGATCCGTTGACCCAGTCCAGTTGAGCCAGGTAACCACTGGGACCATCGGCGAATTGATGACCCATATCGCCGCCGCCCCATGCGGGGCCCTCGGCGGCCAGCTGCGCGTGCAGCGTGGACATCACCGCCTTCATCGCCGAACTGACATCGTGCAACTCGCGCGAGACACGGAGCAGCTCCTCCGGTGTGACACTGAATTCGCCGGCCATTGGTTCACCTCCTCACCGTCGGGAAGTCACCGTCGTCGCTGTCGTCGTAGGCACCGCCGGGCGAAGACGCGGACGGTTCCTTGCGCCGCGGGACACCGGCAAAACCGTCCAGCCCCGGTGGCACCAAGTCCTTGGGATCCGCGATGCCCTCAACGATGTCGGAAAACGAGGGAAACTTCGCGTGCCGCTCGTTGATCGGCGCCAACAGCTCGGCGACCCGCCGACCGGCATCCTGGGCGGCCGCTTGTGCGGCCTCCATCAGGTGGTCCCCGAGTTCCTCGAAGTCGTGCTCGTCAAGGTAGGACTTATCGATGACGGCCTTGACCAGCTGGCCTCGCGCATTGACCGTGACTTGCACGGTGCCGTCGGCGGCCTCGGCGTCGACCTTGAGTGCGGCCTGCTTCTGTTGAATGGCCGCAATGTCGGTGAGCTGATCTTGCAGCTGCCCCAACACATCGGTAAGCCGGTCGCGAGCCGCTTCGTTACTCAACGTGTCCCACCTGCCTAGTCCCGAGGTCACCTGCGCTGTGCTGATACACAGTGTATCGGCTTCATTTCGGGCAGACCAAATCCGGACTTTGACACCCGGAGCCCTGGAAGGGACCGCCTACAACCGGCGGATCTCAAACGGCGAGTCGCCTAGGGGTGGTCACTTTCGATGAGAGGACTGGTCACTTTCAGATGAGCGGCAGCACCGACTGGCGTTGGGATCGGCGCCACGCTGTCGACTACCGGGCAGGCGTGGGCAACCCCAGAAGTGCGCCGATGGCTGTGCCGATGAGCTCGGGATGACGGGCTAGTCCGTTGAGGAGCATGCCGATGATCTCGGGATGCTTGGCCGCTCCTTCGAGGGTGGCGGGGATGATTTCGGGGTTCTTTTCCACTGCTTCGACGAGTGCGACGGTGAGCGCGGGATTAGCGGACATGTTGTCCAGCAGTTTGTCGAATATTTCGGGGTGGGCGACCACGGTGTTGAGGAAGGTGTCGTAGAGCTTGGGGTCGTTGGCCATCCTGTCAAGCAGCCCGGTCAGCAATGCCGGATGACTATCCAGCCCGTCAAGGAAAGTGCCATAGAGCTTGGGATCGTTGGCCATCCTGTCAAGCAGCCCGGTCAGCAATGCCGGATGACTATCCAGCCCGTCAAGGAAAGTGCCATAGAGCTTGGGATCGTTGGCCATCCTGTCAAGCAGCCCGGTCAGCAATGCCGGATGACTATCCAGCCCGTCAAGGAAAGTGCCATAGAGCTTGGGATCGTTGGCCATCCTGTCAAGCAGCCCGGTCAGCAATGCCGGATGACTATCCAGCCCGTCAAGGAAAGTGCCATAGAGCTTGGGATCGTTGGCCATCCTGTCAAGCAGGGTCGTGAACATCTCTGGGTGGGCGGACATCGTGGCAAGGAAGTCGTTGTAGAGCACGGGATTATGGGCCATCGTGCCCAGCAGCGACTGGAACATGCCCGGGTTGGCGCCCATGGTGTCAAGGAACTCGTCGTACAGCTGGTGCTGGCCGTCTTGTTTGTGAGCCATGGTCTCCAGCAATGACTTAAACATGTCTGGGTTTTTGTCCATGGTTTTGAGGAACTCGTCGTACAGCTGGTGCTGGTGGCCGCCTTGGAACTCCGCCATCTTGGTCAGCAACGACTGAAACATGTCCGGATGCTGACCCATGGCGCCAAGGAACTCGTCCCACAGCTTGTGCTGGTGGCCGCCTTGGAACTCCGCCATCTTGGTCAGCAACGACTGAAACATGTCCGGATGCTGACCCATGGTGCCAAGGAACTCGTCCCACAGCTTGTGCTGGTGGCCGCCTTGGAACTCCGCCATCTTGGTCAGCAACGACTGGAACATGTCGGGGTCGGCGGCCACGATGTTGAGGAAGTCGGTGTAGAGCTCGCGGTGGGCGGCCATCTTGTCCAGCAACATGTTGAACATGTCCGGATGAGCGGCCACCGTGTTCAAGAAGTAGTCATACAGCTGCGGATGGGCGGCCATCTCGCCCAGCAGCAGGTTGAACAGATCCGGACGATCGGCCATCTGGTCGAGGAAAATATCGAATAGCCAAGGCTCAGCACCCATTCCATCGAGGAGCCTGTCGAATAACCAAGGATGATGTGCCACCAAGACGAGGGCCGCCTCGAGCGGGTCGGAATGGAATGCTTGTCCGATTCCCCCCATGAGGAGGGCGGTATTTCGCAACCTAGGCGTTATCGGGTGGTCGTTGTCGCTGTGTGCCTGTGGGACATCGGACTTGGCGGGCTGCGATGCCGGCTCATCCGATTGATGCTGCCCTGCTTCGTCGCGGCGCTGTAGCGAAACCTCTTCGCTCTTGTCCCCGCCGGCGCCTCGGTCGGCCGGATCGCCAGCACGGCTACCGTCACTCGGCTCCAGTCCACCGCGCTCGCCGCCGCCCTTGTCTGGCTCACCGCGATGGCCGCCTGCCCTACCGCGATTGTCGCCTGGCTCGTCGCCGGCCCTGCCTGGGTGTGAGGTGTCGTGGTCGTCGCGGCCGGCGCGCCCACCTTGGTGTGACTCTGGCTCACCGGAATTCGGACCTTTGCCGTCGGGGCGGGCCTTGTTGCCTGCCGCCGCGTCCGGCCGGGTGCTGGGGTCTTGGCCTTTGGTGACCGGCTCGGCCGGCCGCTGCTGTTGCTGGGGTCGATCAGCTGTTGCGCTGTCCTCACGATCCGCTGCGTGACTCCCAACGTCGGACCTTCCGGCTTGCGGCGCGCGGTCCGCGCCGACGGCCTGTGCCGGCGGGCCTTGCTCGGCGGTGGTGTCGTGCAGGCCGCGCTCGGTGGGTGTGGCGGTGGTGTCGACGCGACCTGCGGTCGGCGCTCCGGCTGGCTCGGAGCTCGACTTGCCAGCGGGCGAGATCTCCGCAGGGCTGGCGGGTGGATCCGGTGTGGGGCTTGACAACTCGGCATTCGGGCCCGGCGATGCGGGCGTCGAAGTCGGCGCCGGTGAGGGCGGGCCTGCGGCACTCGGCACAGTTTGCGCCGGCGAGGCCGGGTCCACAACGGTCGGCACGGTTGGCGCAGCGGGTGCCGCCGGGCTTGCAGCATTCGACGTCGGGGGCGGAGGGGAGGCGGTCGGGCCGGCTGTGGCGGTGTGGGCCGCTGGTGAGTCTGTCGGGACATCGACTGTGCCCTCCGGAAGATGTGGGCTAACCGAGGCGCGTGTGGCAGGCAGGTGTCCGGAGTCGGCTGCCGCGGGCGGCCTGGTGGTGGTCGTCTCCACCGGCCGCGCCCCCGGGTCAGCGGCGGCGGGCAAGGCAGGCGCTGGCGTGCCGGCGTTGTGCTCACCGGCGGCCGTGGCGGGCTCGGAGGTGGAGGCGGGCGCTGCAGTGTGGGCTTCTGGGCCAGCATCATGGGTCGTCTCGCCGGGCGTCGTGGCCGCCACAGCATTGTCGTCTCCGCTGGGTTTGGTGTCGACGGCCGGTGCACCCTTACCGCGGCAGGGCAGCATGTCCATCAGCGGCCGCTGGGCGTCCAAGGCCGCCCCGGCCGCGCCCATGAAGGCCCCGTCCCGCAGGGTTTCGAGGGTGACCGGGCCGCCGCTGACCGCGGTGGCAAAAGTATTGCCCGCCATCCCGGATAACGCCTTGCTCGTCAGCAAAGCGGCCACACTGCCAGCCTTAGAATCGTTGACGGCACCGGCGACCCGCCACAACAACCCGCGTTCGACCGCCTCGGCCGCGCCCCCGAACTCGGCAAAAGACAGCGCCGTCCCCGTGATCAGTTGCCCATTAAGGCCCGTGCGATCTCCCCTCGCGACCTGAACGCCCTGAACTGCCAGCTGCTCGGCGCCGCCCACCAACGTTGCGCGCACGGTGTTGACGAGCAAGTCGGTCAGGATGGTTCCGATGCGCTGCCACAGCGCTTCTTTGAGCGCGTTGATCGCTGCCGCGGCGCGCACCCGCGCGACCGCCACTTCCACCAGCGATTCCCCGGCGGTTGTAGCGGCTGAGACAATCCCCCAGATGATGGTGGCAGCCAGCCAGCCCGCCAGCAGTAGTGAGGTCCACTGGTTGTCCTGCAGATCGGCCGCGTAATTACGCAGCGCCGCCACGCCTGCCCGCACCGCCTCAGAATCGCCTTGCAGCGAATCCGGGCCGTTGAGCAGCTCCGTTAAATGTTGATCGTGGGCCTCGGCGGTGTCGCCCTCCAACACCGACCGCAGCTGCGCCTTCAACCGCGCCAATTCATCGGCGTGACCGTCCCACGCCTTCGCCGAGGCCTCTATCTGGTCAGCGAGGTCGAAGAGCGCTTCTGGGTCGCCATTGGGAATGGGAGCGCCGATATCGGCGGCGAGCCCATTGAGGGTGGCAATGTCGAAGCCCATCGACGCGCCCTAGACCCGGATGCGCAAGCTGCTAGGCCTGATCGGCCTGCTCGAAAACACGCGCGTGTGCCGCAAGACGATCCGCGTGGCGCTGGACCGTCTCTGCGCGTGCGGCCATCGCCTGCAACGACTGCTGCATATGGGCCACAAAACCGTTCGCGACGCCGGCGAACCTCTCGCCGGTGGTATCGCTACCCCACGGGGCGCCCGCGGAGGCCACCTGCGCTCCCAGCCCTGACACGTGCCCTGTCATCCGACCACTCAATCCCGATAGCCGATCGGCAACCGCACGCACCTCGGCCGATTCGATACGAAACTGGTCTGCCATCGCCTTGGCTCCTTTGCCGTGGGAATCTCGGGCCCAGTATCACCGTCGTCATCAAGATCGCCAACCGGAAAGATTGGCGCTATTTACGCTTCCATGATACGGCGTGTATCCGCGTATTATGGCAGATCGTTCTGCGCATCCGCCAGTGTTTCGCCGTGGCTATTAGCCCGGTTTGAGCCGAGCCGGGTGCTTCTCGCTCAACTGACTATCGGTGATACACCAAGTATCGGCCACCTTGTGGCAGATAGTTCAGTCAACCGCCACGTCTGCGGTCGACAGGTCCTGATGAAGCTGGCCGCGAAGTGGCCGTCCGCCTTCTGGCAGCAGAGTGATCATCGGAGGTTGCATACCCCCTTTCATGCGGCCACACAAGCGGGCTATTGGGGCACCGAAGGGCAAGTCGAATGCGCGTAGACACATTTCGCTGAGGTACGCACGAGATACTCTGCGACTAAACCTATTTCACGCAGATCTAGCCCAGAGTCGATGAGAATGCCCTGAAATCGCCGAGAACGGACATCGATGCTCGAATCCTCGTTCTCATCAGCGGATTTCGCACGACGAAGAGCGCCAGCAACTGTCGTGTCAGCGCGACTTCTTGCCGGGGCGCCGTAGCGGCACCTCAGGGTTGACGCGGACGCCAAGCTCGCGGAGTTGATGGTCGATAATCAGCCAAGCGTGCAGAGTAAGCCGGTCAATCAGTCCCTTGCGCGATTCGGCTCGCCGATTCAACCAATCCAGAATCGACGCGTCGATGAGGCCGCCTATTGCGACAACCAGGGTCGCAGCGATGTCCGGCTTATCCGCGAAACGCGGGAAGTAGGGTACCCCGGCCGCCACGACATCGGCGGCAAAATCGCGTCGCACCGCCTTGCGACGACGGGAACTGGACTCATAGCCGCGGCTGATGAGGAACCGATACAGGTTGGGGTGTTTGTCGGCCCAAATGACTTGGGCCGCGATCGGCCCGCGGATCACGTCGAGCGGAGTGCCGGGCTGGTCCATCCGGGCCAGGACTTGCGTTCGCAGCTCCTCATACGCGCTGCGCGCCACCTCTAGATCGAGTTCGTCTTTGCTGGCAAAGTGGCGATAGACGTTGGGGCGCGCCAAACCCGCACGTTGGGCGATCTGACCAGTCAACGAGTCGGGTCCGTGTTCCTCGATCACGGCCCGGGCGGCCTCAATAATTTGCTCGCGCCGGGCGAGTGGTGGGGAGTCCTGACCTCGCGCGGGTGATTTAACCACCCGTTCACAATATCAGCCGTTATACATTGAAACTGCATGTATCCTTTGCGATAACCAGAGATTCAAACAATTTTCACAAGGTGCCAGGCGTAACTCGCTTAGCCCAGCGGCATACGCATCAGCCCTTGCGCAGAAGTTCGCCAGGCTGGGTCGGGTGGCAGTCCCCGACCACGGAGAAGCCGAACCCGGTCAGGTACCGGCATGACTGCGGGCCGCCTCATCGGGTCCACCGGTCGCAGTTCAGCAGCCACCGCCGCGCCTGGGTTTCCCACCCCCCGGTCATCGAGTTGAGCAGACGGCGCTCGGGCTGCTGCCAAGGTGCGCAGTCAACGTGGCCGCGTGATGGCCCTGGCAGATCAGCGCAATTCGTTGTCGTGCGGCGCGGAAGTAAAGCACTGTCGTGTTCGTGTAGCAGTTGTAGCCACCGTCATCGGCGACCAGCCCCGCTCGGGCTAGTGCCGCGGTCAGCCCAGTAATGGCGATCCGGTCAGGCGCTAGCACCCGTAACGCGAGGTGAGTCTCATTCTGCTGTTCCCGTTCGGCCGCAACGACATCGGCTGGCCCATCGAGCACCACCAATAACTCGATCTTGGCACCACCCACCCGAGCGCTGAGGATAGCGACGTCCAAGTGTGGGTGCCCATATCGACTGTTCAGCCGATCCCTCACTACGACACTGCGCGTGGCCTCCCCCGCGACAAGGTCTTGGGCCGCTAAGTCTGCGCGCAACTCGTCCAAGCTGGACGGAAAGACAAGCACCGCACCGTGATCGAATCGGCAATACGCTGCCGCGCACTCCTCAATCCCGAATTTCCGCAGCACACTCGCGGTGTTGTGCACGCGGACGAATTCGAGCATGTCGCGCAGGACCATTTTGTCATCAGTCATGTCAGATTCCGAACGTGACTTGGTCGTTAGGCCGACGCTGGGGGCTGTCAGGCGGGCGGCGACGCGGCGGCAATCTCATCTCGTTGGCCAGCCGCATCGGCAGGGCAGTGCCATTGCCGCATTCCAGCCGTGACATCGCCGGGCAGCCACACCTGGCGTGAACAGAGGGGAGCTGAGCCAACGCACTGGCTACGAGCGCTTTACCAATCAATCTGTCACCCCCAGCGCCGTGATACAGAGTGTATCGCTTAGACCGGGCGTGAGCAACGGCTGGAGCTGGCTCAGGCCAAACGCTCGCCCAGCCCCGGCGGCGCCGGCGTTTTTAACCGTCGTAGCGGATGAAGTCGGCCTTTTCGGCGCCACAGACCGGGCAAACCCAGTCGGCAGGAATGTCCTCGAACGCGGTGCCCGGCGCAATGCCGCCGTCAGGATCGCCTTCGGCAGGGTCGTAGATCATTCCGCAGCGAACGCAGATCCATAGCTGCGTGTCGGTGTTGGTCACGTCATTCTTTCGTCTTGGTTCGACAAAGCGACGCCCGCCGCATTTGATGGGACCGGGACGACATGGCTCCACCCCCGGCGGGGATCGCCACCGTCGCCCTAGCCTTCTGCAACGGCCGGCGCGAGCGCGAAACGATTCGCGCGGCGGAAGGTGCCGAAATCGTTGAATCGCACGCCCTCGCGGCGAAGGACGTCCTGACAGTCACGCTTGATGAGCTCGCGAATATAGAAGGGGTCGCGGACCAGGAAGTGGTGGATGGCGTGGGTCTCGCCGAAATTGAAGCAGAAAGCGTGAAATGGCTTGAGCCACATGGCAGTCCACACCTGGGTCTGCTGAAGCACGTTGCGCGGCTCAACATCACCGAAATAATGCATGTTGGAGCTGACGAAGTATAGGCAGAACGTGCGTACCAGGTTGGGGGCCAGGATGACGACAGCGAGGAAGTCCAGGGCCCCCTGACCCGGGACGTGGATAGGGCCGACAAACAGCTGGCAGGCATGGATTACCAGGAACAAGTGCCATAGTCCGTAGTGAACGGCGCTGAGCGGGAAAATGGCGAGCTTATTGATAGTCGCCAGGTGGCGTGCCTCCGTAGGGGTGCGGGCCGCCTGTCCGACGTAGGAATCCACGAGGCGCAGCATCCGGAACGGCTTGGCGTAAAGGCCCACAAACGCGTCCAGCAGACTTACCAACCGGTAGGGGCCCCAACCTTCGCCGTTGGTGAGCGCTCGTTCCTCGAGGTCGGACTCGGTGCCCGAGAACTCGTGATGGTGCAGGTGCAGCCTGCGGCGTACCCACGGGTTGATGGTGTTGGAGCGAAAAAGCCATACCCCCAACATCATCAAGTTGTGCATGAACCGATTGGTTCGGAAGTACATCGCATGGATTAGGTCGTGCTCCAGTTCGTGCAGCAATGAGAGCCAGAAGCCACTCAGCGGGATCGTCGCCCACCACGGCAGCAGGTCCGCTGCGTACAAGCAGGCATCGGCAATGACTCCCGCGATCGCGACAAGAAATATCGCTAAGCCGATCTGGTCCTGATTGCTGGCCAGCCAGGGATGCCGGGCGCGCCACGCGTCGCCAATTCTAATGATTGAACCCCGGATCGCGGCAATTCGGTCTGCGTCGTCGGCGGCCAGACTGCGCTCCCCCGGGAGCCTGGTCGCAAGCCTCACTATTCCTCCCCAAATCGGAACCAACTGTTTCGCAAGCCTGCCTATCACACCGCGATGATACACGCTGTATCATTGCTTACGAGTCCGCGGGCCGGGTGAGCGCCAACTCGCGGGAGGACCGCCCCATTGGACTCTTAATGCTCTCCAAAGGTTTTCACCGTCGCTCGCTTCTGGTCCGTCACCAAGATTCCGTGAAGCACGGGTGTCCCTTTCCGTTCGGGCACGGACGTGGCGAACACGTAGCCTTGCGGGCTTTCCCACACCCGGGTGTTCAGTGTTTCACCCGGGAACACCACACCGAGAAAACGAGCCCGGTACCTGCTCACCTGGTTTGCGTTGTTGGCCAGCAGCGTCTGCACCAGCGCCGCGCAGACCATCCCGTAGGTGCACACACCTTGGAGAATCGGTCGGGGAAAGCCAGACGCTCTAGCGAACGCCGCATCGGTGTGCACATTGTCGCGCATCGCGCTTCCATGGACATGTCTCTGATACCGGATCGCTTGGTGCGCTAGTGTTTTCGTGCTGGCTACTGCGATTGGCCGACCCTCAGGCACCAAGCCCGACATGACGGAATCACGCGAATCGTGTGCTCCGTCAAAACCCCCATCCCCCCGGGCATGGATCCGCGAGACGCCGGTGACAAAGGGAACACCGCGCGTGTCGACCAGTGTCGAGCGTTGCACGAGCACCGCCGCGGTAACCTGATCCTCGACGTCAACGACCTGACCGGCCGAACGCAATGCTCCCCCCGGTGGCAGCGGTCGTTGAACCACGATCTCCTGGTCGCGGTGCAGCAGACTGGCGAGATTCAGCCGGATTCCGGGAAACGAGACCTCGGGTGGTCGCGGTCGGTAAAACTCCGGCGAGACAACACCAAACATGCCGGGCGCCGTCATCGCGAAGGTGGGCAGTACGTTATCCCGATCATCGATCCACCCAACCGCACGGTGATACTCGCGCACATCATCGGGCGACCAGTGGAAATCCTGTTCCGGCCATCGCACGCCGACAGCCGCGTCCCGGCAGATGGACATCGCCGCGTCACCCGGTCGCCAGGAAGGCACAGGTTGCCTGGCCCACCGGCTCGGGGTTTTCCATGTGGAGGTGATGGCCTCCGGGCAGGGTCAGCTCGCGCAACGTCGGCACGCTACTGATCCGTCGTGGATAGAAGCTTTCCCGCAAAGCGGTCCGTTCGGCCGTCACCAACAGTGTGGGCGCGGAGATATTGCTCAGAAAGGCCAGCACCTGTTCCTCACCGAGGGTGGTGGTCAACCCCCGGTTGAGCCGCACATCGTGGCGCCAGGAATAGCCGCCGGGCACCTCCGTCAGGTCGCGTTCCACGAGCAGCTCTGCAGTCTCGAGAAGGATGTCGGCCAATTGAACGCGAGCTTTGATCGCCTGCATTCGGTTGCGGTAGACCGGATGTCGGTCGCCTTGCAGATACATGTTCAGATGGCGTGCGATGGCCGACACGGCCTGCGTCGGTTCGGCCGAGAGCGGTCCGATGGCATCGATGAGCACAAGCCGTTCGATCTTGTCTGGATGGATGCCGGCCACCAGGGAAGACACCGCGCCACCGAGCGAGTGACCGATCAATTGAAACCGTTGCCAGCCCTGGGTATGCGCTAGCTCCAACACACACGACGCGTAATCAAGGTAGGGACAGAGGGTCGAGGAGAGGTGGTCGGAATAACCGTGGCCGGGCAGATCGATGGTGATCAAATCGAGATCACTGAGGTAATGGGACAGCGCATCGAAGCTGGCGCAGTTGTCGAGGACCCCGTGCAGGCAAAGGGTCGGCAAACCGTTACCGTCGCGTCTTCGTTTGCCGCGCAGCGTGATTCCTGACTTCGGTAGCCGGAACGCGACATCGGCCATGGCTGCTGTTGGCTTCGTGCACATACTATTTTGGCCCGCTACGTGTATGTAACAGTGTCTGAACGGGTTTGGTGAGCACTGAGGCAACCCTGGTCAAGACGTTGGAGCCGAGTTCGCCGTCGATGAGGCGATGGTCGTACGACAACGCCAATTGGGTTATCTGCCTAATGGTTATCTGCCCGTCGACGACCCATGGGGTGGGGCGTACCGCACCGAAGGCGAGGATTGCCGCCTCGCCCGGATTCAGGATCGGTGTGCCCGCGTCGACCCCCAGTGCGCCGATATTTGTGATGGTGATAGTGCCGCCCGACATATCCGCAGGAGTTGCTTTGCCGGCTCGTGCCTTGTCGATCAATTCTACTAAGGCAGAGGCTAATTCGGGGAGAGCGAGGTCGCCTGCATTCTTGATGTTGGGCACCAGCAGGCCGCGCGACGTGGCCACGGCAATGCCAAGGTTCACATAATTGTGATAGACGATCTCCTGATGGGCTTCATCCCAGCGAGTGTTCACCGCGGGGTACTCGTCAACCGCAATCAACAGCGCCTTTGTCACAAAGAGCATCGGATTTACCCGAACACCGGACCAACGTGAGTCGGCCCGCAGGGCATGCACCAGATCCACAGTTTCAGTGACGTCGACGGCAAGCCACTCGGTGACGTGCGGCGCGGTGAAGGCTGACCTAGTCATTGCTGTAGCAACGGCTTTGCGCACGCCGTTGATCGGCACGCGGGTTTCGCGTACGCGACGAGGGGGTCCTGGCATGTCACTACGTGGGCGCAGGTGCCGGCGGCGCCCGGCGCCCGGTCCGACGAGTGCCTTCATCTCGGGTACGGCCACAAGGTCTCGTTGTATCGAGCCTCCCACCCGGAACGTGGCGATGACTGCTCCTACCTCGACCGTGTCGCCCTCCTCGACATGGAGGGCCTGAACCTCCCCGGCGACCGGTGACGGCAATTCGACAGCGGACTTGGCAGTTTCGATCTCGCACAGCACCTGATTCACCGCCACGGTATCGCCAACCGAGACCGCCCAATTCCGCAACTCGGCCTCCGTGAGTCCCTCGCCCACGTCGGGCAGTTTGAAGCGCGCAATGGCCATCGGATCAGTCCTGCCAGAAAAGGGTTCGGTCAACCGCTTCGAGGACCCGGTCAATGTCGGGCAAGAACTGCGCTTCGACACGTGCCGGCGGGTACGGGATGTTGAACGCCCCGACCCGCAACACCGGTGCACGCAGGTCGGCGAAGCAGGTTTCGGCAATCGAGGCCGCGATCTCGGCGCCCAACCCCATGAAAGTCGACGCCTCGTGCACCACCACCAGACGCCCGGTGCGCCGAACCTGCTCGGCGAGCAGCGGCATGTCCAGCGGCGACAGACTGCGTAAGTCAACCACGCCAACCGAATACCCATCCTCCTCGGCCGCCTCCGCCGCTGCCATCGCGACGGCGACCGTGGGCCCATAACCGGCCAGGGTGCAATCACTGCCGTGCCGCCGGATGCGTGCCCGGTCCATGCGCTCGGTAGCGGTCTCGTCAACGTCCGACTTGCGCCAGTATTCGCGCTTGGGTTCGTAGAAGATGACCGGGTCGTTGCACCGGATTGATTGCCGTATCATGTGATACGCGTCGTTCGCGTCTGCGCATGCCACTACGCGCAGGCCCGGGGTGTGCGCGAAATAGGCCTCGTTGGATTCACTGTGATGCTCGACCGCGCCAATTCCGCCGCCCACCGGAACGCGGATGACAACCGGCAATGTGATCCGCCCCATCGATCGCGCCCGCATCTTGGCCAATTGGCTGACAATTTGATCGAACGCCGGATAGACGAAACCGTCGAACTGTATCTCACAGACCGGGCGATACCCGCGCAGCGCCAATCCGATGGCCGTGCCCACGATTCCGGACTCGGCCAAGGGCGTGTCGATGACGCGGCGGCACCCGAAACGCTGTTGCAATCCGTCGGTGACCCGGAAGACGCCACCGAGGGCGCCGACGTCCTCGCCCATCAGTAGGACCTTGTCATCATCCTCCATCGCGGTCCGCAGACCCGCGTTGAGGGCAGCGCCCAAACTCATCGTCGACACCATCAAACCCCGTTGTCGAGCAGTGACGATGCCGCTGTGAAGGACTCGTGTTCAGCGTCGACGAGAGCGTGCGGTTCGGCGTAGGTGTTGTCGAAGGTCGAATCCAGTCGTGGATCATCGATGGCCCGACTAGCCGACCGCACCTGTTCAGCCAAGGCGTCGCACTCGGCATCGAGATCGTCGAAGAACGTGGCGTCGGTGCAGTGGTCCTCTAAAAGCGTCCGCAGTCGCGACAAGGGATCGCGTGACTTGTAAAGCTTGAGTTCAGCGGTATCACGGTATCGGCTCGGGTCGTCCGAACTGCTATGTCCTCCAAGGCGATACGTCTGAGCTTCGATCAGCGCCGGGCCGCGGCCGGCACGGATATGCGTAGCGGCATCGCTAGTCACGGCATGGACCGCGAGCACGTCATTGCCGTCCACCTGGTAGCTGCGCAATCCGAAACCATCGGCACGTCGGTGCAGAGACGCTCCCATCTGTAGCGAGGTGGGTGTCGAGATCGCGAACTGATTGTTCTGGCAAAAGAACAGCACGGGCAAGGAACCCGCCGCAGCCCAGTTGAACGCTTCGTTGACGTCCCCCTGACTTGATGCCCCGTCACCGAAGTAGACGGCGACGACCTCGTCGGTACCCTCCATGGCGGCGCCGGCCGCGTACCCGGTCGCGTGTAGCGTCTGCGCTCCCAATACCAAGGAGTAGATGTGGACCCGATATGCCGCCGGATCCCATCCGGAGTGGGAACATCCACGCCACTGCGCCAATAACTGAGCCGGCGACAACCCCCGGCACAGGCCCACGGCGTGTTCGCGGTAGCTGGGAAATATCATGTCAGAGTCGCGGAGTGCGCGGATCGATCCGACCTGCGCCGCCTCTTGGCCCCAGCTCATCAACCACAGGTTCAATTCGCCTTGGCGTTGTAGCGCAAGGGCTTCGGCATCGAAGCGGCGCGCAAGCGCCATGTCCCGGTAGAGATCGCGCGCCAGCTGCACGTCGATGCCGTGTGCCTTTCCCTGCGCTGTCAGTGCCCCTTGGGGAGTCACGAACTGGATCAATGGGTCAGGCCTCGGACCGGTCATTGTTGCCGAATCACGAACCCACGAAGCAACACTCATGCGGGCACCTCGACGCCGTTCATGACTGCTATTGATCCAACTGGGCCAGCACCTGAGCGGACAGCTGCAGGGCGCTCGGCCCCTTCATCAGCTCCATGATCGTGACCTTGGTCCCGAACTCTCTTTCCAGCCAAGAGCCGATCTCGACAGCAAGCAGCGAATCCAGGTAGTCCATCAATGGCATGTGCGGGTCCAGCGCATCGAGTGGAATGCCGAGCACGGCCGCCAGCCGAGACTTGAGCGCGGAGGTCACCAACTCGCCGCGGGCCTCGGCGGGCTGAATGCGCAATTGTTGGCGCAGCGAGCTTCCCGAGTCGACGACTTCACCGCCCTCGCCCGGCGCCGACAGGTGCTCGTACCGCGGGGTGGTCTGTGGCTTCAGGCCGTAGTGGCGGAAGAACTGCGGCCAGTCCATCGGCAGCACGCCGACCTGGGGCAGCCCCGAACGCAAGAGGGTCATCATCGCGTCGAACGCCTCGGCTGAACTAAAGGTACGCATCCCGGTCGTCGCCACTATCCGACCGACGTCGTCATGCCGGGCCACATATCCGACGTCGGACACCGCACCCCAGTTAACCGTCAGCACAGGTAGGCTCTGGGCCGCCCTGGCCTGGGCAAGATGATCGAGGAAGGCGTTGGCTATCGCGTAGTTCGCCTGGCCTCGGTTGCCGACCATCGACGTGGCCGAGGAGAAGAGCACGAACGCCTCCAGCGGCAAGTGCGCGGTCAGCTCATGAAGGTGCCACGCACCAAAGGCCTTGGGCGCCAAGACTTTGGTCATGCGCGTTCGGTCCAGATCGGTCAGCAGCGCATCGTCGAGAACCATCGCACAATGCAATACACCACGCAGCGGCGGCAATTCGCGCTCAATGCTATCGAGCAGCGCGGCCACACTGTCACGCGAGCTGATGTCGGCGGCCACGACCTCGACGCGCGCCCCGCGCAGCCGAAGTTCGGCCACCTTGGCGCCGGCGCCCTCATCGGACGCACCGGAACGTCCGACCAGCACAAGGTGCCGCACTCCCCCGTCGGCTAGGTGCTCGGCCATCGCCAGACCGACGCCGCCGAGGCCACCGGTGATCAACCAGGTGCCCGTCATGGACGGCGGTTCGGGGGCATTTACCAGTGGGAATTCACGCTCGGCAATCGCGAGCACGAGTTTGCCGACGTGCCGAGCGGCGGCCATGTGTCGGAAGGCCGACTCAGCCTCAGCAGGGTGAAAGACGCGATAAGGCAGCGGATGCAATTCGCCAGCCGCGAAGCGGGCCATCAACATCGTCAACTCGGTGTGTACCTCAGCTGGGCGGTCGATCAGGAGCTGACGCAAGTCGAAGCTGTAGTAAGCGAGATTACGTAGAAAGGGACGCAGCCCCAACCGGCGGTCGCCCAGCAGATCGCGCTTACCCAGTTCGACAAATCGGCCGTACGGCGCAAGGCAGGCGATGCTGCGTGACATCGACTCACCAGCGATCGAGTTCAGCACTACGTCCACCCCCGCGCCGCAGGTGGCAACACGAATCTCGTCAGCGAAATCGATTGCACGCGAGTCGAACACATGCTTCACGCCGAGGGCGCGAAGCAGTTCTCGTTTTGCCGGACTGCCCGCAGTCGCGAACACCTCAGCCCCTAGCAGACGAGCGATTTGGACCGCCGCCATACCGGTACCGCCCGCGGCAGCGTGAATCAGAACCCGTTCACCGGCGCAAAGCCGAGCGAGCTTGTTCAAGGCGTACCACGCCGTGAGAAACACGATTGGCAAGGCGCAGGCGGCCTCGAAACTCAGGTTCGCAGGCTTGGCGACCACCCCTGTCGCGGGCAACGTGATGTGGCTTGCCGCCGCTCCCTGCGTGGCGTTGACTGCTACCACCGCGTCTCCGACGTTGATGTGAGAGACGCCGGTGCCGACCCGAGTGACGACGCCCGCGCACTCGGCCCCGAACCGGTAGCCCACGGCAGATTCGTGGGGTGGCACTTGCCCGAGGGCGATCATGACGTCCAGGAAATTGAGTCCGGTTGCCACGACCTCGATTTCCACTTGCCCCGCATCAGGAGGGCGGCGTTTCTCGGCGTAGTAGCGCAACTCGTCCAGTGATCCGGCGACTGAGGCACCGAGTGCGAAGCCGGCGTCGGGCGGCAGGTCGGTCGCGGGAATGGTCACGGGAGTGTGGGGTGCCGGCCCCAGCCTGCGCACAAATCGCGCGCCGCCGCGCAGCGCGATTTCGCACTCGTTGTCGGGGCTTCGCAGTTCTGCCCACACCGCGTCCAACTCCCCCGGCGTGGGCGTCGGGTCGAGATCGATGGTGGCGTAACGTAACTGGGGTAGCTCGAGTCGCGCAACCACACCGATTCCCCACGCGGACGAACCGGACAACTCCACCTCGTCGTTGCGCAAAGCATGGGCACCACGAGTTAGCACGTACACCCGCGGCCAGCGCTGCGAATCGGTGCGGCAAATCGTTTTCAGCACATCGAGAAGCTGCACCGCGGAGTCCGTGATCGCATCAGCCAGCGATAGCCCGCTTGCGTTGCGCAGGTCAATGATGCCGGTCGGCTGCAACGTGCGAAAGTCGTCTTCGGCGAGGCTGTCGACAAGGACTGCTCGGCCACCGTGCTGGTCGATTCGCGTGGCCAGATCCTTGCCAAGTCGATCGGTGCCGGTCAGGATCATCCAGTTCCCCAATGGCTCCGGGCGATGTCCGCCATGCTCATCGGACACCGTTGCGGCGGCGACCGACACCAATGACTCGTCGGCCTCCACCGCAGTCCGGGGGGTCCGCGCCAGCAGCACAGTTTGCGAGCCCCCACCGGAATGGTCCGGGTCGCCGAACGCTGCGACTTCGTCGAATCCGACCGAGCGCAACAGCTCCTGCCACACCGGCACGGACAGCAGCGGGCCGTCGGGACGCAACCGCAGATCACGTGCGGCCCACCAGCCCGCCGTGAGCCCGAAGGTGAGGTCGAGCCAGGGCGTATCGGGAGCGGCCTCGAGCAGCAGCAGCGCGCCTCCGGGGGCGAGCACGTCGTGCAGCCGCAAGAGGCTGTTCTTTACGTCGGCGGTGGCGTGGACGACATCGGCGGCCACTACCAAGTCGAACGAACCCGGACCGAACTCCTCTGCCGGAAGTTCGTGTTCGAGGTCCAGCACACGATAGTCAACGAAGTCGTAGTCGCGGAAGCGTTCCCGCGCGGCCGCGATGAATGCCGCCGACACATCGGTGAATACGTACTCACACCGCTGCGACGGCAGCACCGGAAGCAGGCTTGCGGTCAGCCCGCCGGTGCCCGCGCCGACCTCCAATACCCGAAGTGTGCGCCGCGGATCGGCACCCTCGGTGAGCCGCCGAGCGATGCGACGGGCGAGCAGGTTGTAAAACCGGGCGATGGGCGAATTGTGGTAGATGGCTTCGATATCGCCCGGTGAGCCCGACGGAAACAGCAACTCCAGTGGATCCGCCGCACCGGTCAATACGTCGTGCAGGTTGCTGCCGGTCCGCTGCAGCAACAGCAGTTCCCAAGCACACTCGGGATACTTGGAAAAGGCTTCCGCCCAGACTCTTTCGACATCTTCTGCGACCGCCATCAGGGCGCCGCCGGCAGTTCGCTCAATCCGGAACCGACCCGCATGCTCGCTCAGCGAACCGTCCTCGACCAGCAGTCGCAATATGCCGCGAAAGGCGCGATGATACTTGGGTAGCAAGCCGGGAAGGTCGGCCACTGTGAACTCGGTGTCCGGTCCCAGCTGATTGAGGCAGGCGGCCGCGTATGCGGCGCAGAGCCGGCGCACGTCATCCTGGTAGGTGGTCGCATAGACATGCCGATCGAGTCGCTCGGCGATGGTGCGACCGGCCTGCTCAAGCTCGTCTGCGAAATCGGCGGGCTCGAAGGTGAATGCGCTGCATTGCGGTTGGACGATTTGTCCGGATGGTTGCCACGTGAGGTGATAGAAGTGGTTTTCGATGCGGTCCGTGGCGGCCGGCCGCCGAACCGCCTTGCCGGTCAATGGAGTGAAATCGGCGATCAACTGCCGGTTCTCGTCCAGCAGATAGATGTCAACCACCAGGGCATCGTCATGCTTGCGGAGCCGAGTGTAAGCCCAAGCGGGCAGGCCAGTATCCCGGTAAAGCCGAACCCGCTCGATTCCGGTCGGCAGATAGCTGGCGGGCAGTAGGTCGTCGGGACGATCGGTCGTTGGGTGCAGAATCGCGCTCTGGAAGCAGGCGTCTAGCACTGCGGGATGAAAGAGGTATCCAGACAAGCGGTTACGAAGGATTCGAGGTGG
This sequence comes from Mycobacterium sp. SP-6446, assembly GCF_001954045.1. Lineage (NCBI taxonomy): Bacteria > Bacillati > Actinomycetota > Actinomycetes > Mycobacteriales > Mycobacteriaceae > Mycobacterium > Mycobacterium sp. SP-6446. Next base: position 61,637 of record NZ_MBEM01000211.1, read on the forward strand.
CCGGATACGGGCCAGGGCCTCTCCGGTGCCGACATACAGGCGGTCTACTCCGCAGAACGCAGGGCCGTAGACATACCCGTGGTCGGCCAGTTGGCCATAGATGTCGACGGCCTTATGGGTGTTGGTGCAGCGAGACAGGATGGCTTCCACATCGAAGCATTCGCTGGGTTGCGTCGTGGCAGGGTGGTATCTGCCGCGGGCGTTGCGCAGCCAGCTGTCACCGCGAACCGCGCGCTGATGGAATTCGAAAGTCCCTTGTTGGGGGTCAAGTTCGAGTCTGCTCAGTTGCGGTTCGTCGGACAGTACACATGCACGCTCGAAGTCGACGAACTCTAATGCACAAGGGCCTCCGGTCAATTCCCGGGCGGCATACAGCGCGGCCTCCACATAGCAGGCGCCGGGCACGATCACCGATCCGAACACATCGTGGTCGCGCACCCAAGACAGTCGGTGATCGTCCCAATTGATCTCCCACGTCGGCCGCGCGCCGTCCACCCGTTTGAGCATCGGATGTTCCTGCGCGACAGTGCGATACCGGCGAGAGATGGTGCTCTCATTCCAGAACGACTGGCGGTTCCAGACTATGGTGGGCAAATCGAGTACCGGTGCACCCGCCGGGTAGCGCTGCCGCCAGTCTATCGGGCAGCCGCTGTTGTAAAGCCGGGCGAATCCGTCAAGGAAGGTCGTCCAGTCGTCCTTCTTCCTCATCAGCGACGACACCACGACTGCGTCGGTGGTGATTTCGTTGAGAGAGTTGACCAGCACAGGATGTGGGCTCAGCTCAACGAAGGTGTCGTAGCCGTCGGCAAGCAACGACTTAACCGCCTGCTCGAACAACACAGGATTGCGGAAGTTGTGCCACCAGTAGTCGGTACCCAGCTCCCTCCCATCAATGCGAGCGCCGGTGGCCGTCGAGTACATCGGGACGGTGGTGTCACCGCCAACGATGCCGGCGAGCGCGTCCAGGAGCTCGTCACGCAACGGCTCCATGTCGGGGCTGTGGCAGGCGCAATTCACGTTCAGCAACCTGTTGAACGCACCGCGCTCATCGAGTTCCTTTGCCAAAGCCTGCAATGCCGGCCTGCGGCCAGACACAGTGCACGCGCGCGGACTATTGACCGCTGATACCCACAGTTGGTCCGGCTCGGCGACACAGTATTCGCGGGCCTGGGCGGCGGGGAGCGCGATGAACATCATTCCACCGGAGGCATCGGCCTTTTGCTGGATACGCGCTCGGTGGCAAATCACCCTGAGCGCATCGGAGAGGCTCAGCGCACCGGAAACATGGGCTGCGGCAATCTCCCCCATGCTGTGCCCTAGCACCGCGTCAGGTCGCACGCCCCAGGATTGCCACAATTCGACGAGAGCGACCTGCAACGCAAACATGGTTGGCTGCAGGTATTGGGTCTCCCCGATCCGGGACGAAGCTTCGTCCGCCATCAGCGCCTCGTAGATCGACCAGTCGAGAAACTGCCTGGCGACCTTGTCGCATTCCAGAATCTTCGCGCGATACACCGCTGACGTTTCCAGCAATGTCCGCCCCATCGCATACCACTGTGGCCCCTGCCCGTTGAATAGAAAAGCAACCTTTCGGGTGCCGGAGCGCGGGGCGTGTCCTCTAACCACTTCTGCCGCTTGGAGTTTCGCCGCTGCCTCGGCTGCGTCCGACGCCACCACAACGAGCCGGTGCTCGTGGTGGCTGCGCCGTAGCGATAGCGCGGCGCCCAGGGTCTCCAAGTCGTACGCGTCCGCCCGAAGGAGGTCGGCGTATTTTTCAGCCAAGCTGTCGAGGGCTTGCTCGCTACGCGCACTGAACGTCAAAACTGCCGGCTGTGATGATCGGGTTGGCTCGGGTCCGCTGGCGGCTGGGCGTTCCGGGGTTTCGTCGACGGCGTCATCGATGCAACCGATTTGCGATCCTGTTGCTACAGCAAGGAACTCGGCGTAGTCGACGGTGCTGCCAGGCAGCACATGTTTGGCCGGCTCGGGCTCGGTGATCACGACGTTCGCATTGGTGCCGCCGAATCCGAACGAATTGACGCTGGCGACGGCGTAGGCGTACTCGTCCGGCCAGGGCTGTGAGGCCGTTGCGACAGCGATGGGCAAGCCGGCGAAGTCGATGTCGGAGTTCGGGTTTCGGAAGTGCAGGCTCGGCGGAATCCGCCGATGGTATACACACATTGCCGCCTTGATCAGACCGGCGATGCCTGCACCCGCCTCCAAATGCCCGATGTTCGTCTTGACCGAACCCAACAGCGCCTTGCGTCCCGCTCGTCGACCGGCGGCCAGCACGCGCCCTAGGGCGTTGGCTTCGATCGGGTCGCCCACCGGCGTTCCGGTGCCGTGCGCTTCGACGTAGCCCACGTCGGCGGGCGCGATCCCGGCGGCGGCCAGGGCAACCCTGAAGTTCGCCTCCTGCGCCTCCCCATTGGGCACGGTGATGCCCTGGGTGCGTCCGTCCTGGTTGACCGCGGATCCCCGGATCAGCGCATACACGCGATCACCATCCAGGCGTGCTTGGGTCAGGGTTTTGAGCACCACCATTCCGGCACCCTCACCACGCACGTATCCGTTGGCCGACGAATCGAACGCTCGCGACCGACCATCCGGTGACAGCATGGCAGCCTGGCTCAGTGCGATGCCGAATTGCGGCGTCAGCATCAAGTTGACTCCGCCGGCCAGGGCCAGTTCGCTTTCCCCCCGTCGCAGACTCTGCATCGCCATGTGCACGGCGACCAGAGACGAAGAGCAGGCGGTGTCGATGGTCATGCTGGGACCGCGCAGGTCGAACATGTAGGACAGACGATTGGAAATAATGCTCATGAAAGTGCCCGTGGCCGAATGCGGTCCGAGCCCCTCCAATTCGGCCGGTGCCGATTGCAGATTCCCGTAGTCCTGGCTGCAGGCGCCCACAAAGACGCTGGCGCGGCTGCCCGCTAGATCACCCGGCACGATTCCCGCGTCTTCGAGCGACTCCCAGCAGACTTCGAGCAGCACCCGTTGTTGCGGGTCCATCTGCTCGGCGATGCGGCCGGATATGCCAAAGAACGCTGCATCGAAAGTATCGACCTCAGTAAGGAACCCGCCGCTGCGAGCACTCATCCGCCCGCGTCGTTGCGCTTTGGGCGAGTAATAGCGTTCGACGTCCCATCGGTCCGCCGGGATCGGGCCGATCGCGTCAACTCCCTCTTCGAGGGCCCGCCACAGCGCGTGGTGGTCGGCAATGCCCCCGGGCAGTCTGCAGCCGATACCGATGATCGCAACGGGTTCGTCGGCACACTCTTTCACGTCGTCTCCAACTGTTTAAACGCTGCCAATACTTGCGCGGTCGTGAAAGTATCCTGCGGGGCATGGAATTCCCGATATCCATCGGTTTCGGGATACGGATAGTCCCCGCCGAACCAGGAACCGTCGTGCCTGCGGCGGTCCAGCAGCCAGTCGATCCCACGACATACTGGGGGTTCGTTGGCCGACATCCCCGCATGAGCGAGGGTAGCCAGAGCAAGTGCTGTGTGTAATTCGGGTGCGGCGGGGGTACCTGCGCCCTCGGCCCGGCTGAACCAACTTCCATCGGGCCGCTGCTGACACAGCACGAAATCGCGGGCCGCCGCCACTGCGGGATAGCTTGCGTAACTTGCCAATGCCGCCACCGAGGGCCGCATCAGGTAGTAATAGGAGGCGTAGTAATACCAATTTATGCCGAAATGTCCATCACTGTGCTGCCTTCCGGCCAGGTAGGCGAGTGCTTCGTCAAGATACTTCGGCTCGATATCCAGGCCATCGAGCGCCAGAAGAGCGAACCCGGTCACTGACGGTTCCAACTGGAATGCCTTCGGAATATGACTGTGCATTTCGTCCCAGGCTCCATCCGCCCGCTGCCTATCGCGCAGAAAACTTGCCTTGGCACACGCCTCGTCCGTGCGGCCGAGCAAGGTCAGGGCAGCGACGTATTCGCTGCTGGTCTCGGTGCAATACTTGTCCGGTGCGATTTCCGCCCCGCCCCAGCTCAGCATTCCTGTGGGTTTCTCACGCGCGGCGAGGAATTCGAGTGTTGCCTCGATGACATCGGTTAGGTTCGCGTGAATGTCGTTCTGCCACAGTGCGATAGCCTTGAGCGCGTTGACCGAGTCCCACTCTCGGAACATTGCCGACGTCGGATCGTCCGCAATCGACCCATCCTGCTGCTGGCAGCGTCGGAAATACTCGAATGCGTCTGCGACGACCCGATCGAGCGACGTACCGTGACGTTCGAAAACGGATGACAGCATGGCCAGTCCCCCACTTCAGACCACCCGACACCTATTGGACGAGGCATAAACCTCACAAAGGCACAGCCCGAGCGTCGATTAATAGGTAGGCGCTACACATCGGTAGACGATGGGATCCCGTAGGTATGGGGGTGCCAACCCTGCGACCAGATGGCAGGCTTGATCGGCGTCAGGGGACTTTGCAAGGGCCTGAACACTTTTCGTGCCGGAGCTTCTGCTGCGTGCTCCGATCACTCGTCCGCGCCGAGCTCTAGCTCGTGGTGGTGGACGGTGTTAATGTTTCGTTCGGCGAGCGTAGCCAGGAAGCATCGTTGTAGGTGTGGGGGCAGTGGTGGAAAACGACAACAGCGCTGCCGGATGTCAGTGGATCGACGTCACTACCCTCGCCGACTTACTGGACAGGCGGGCAAACGAACACCCGGATCGCGACGCGCTCGTTTTTCCGGACGCGACGCTGACCTACGCCGGCTTGGCAGCGCGTGCAGATGCGGTCGCCAGAGGACTACTGGCGCTGGAGGTCACGGCGGGCGACACCATCGGCATCCTGCTGCCAAATTGCCCCGACACCATTGGGGTGATGTTCGGTGCAATGAAGGTAGGCGCGCTGCCCGTGCCGCTGAGCACCAGATTCAAGGATTACGAGCTCACCGAGGTGATCGCACACTCCCGGATGCGACTGCTGTTCAGCGAGCCATCTAGGTCCCACACCCTGACCGCGATCGCAACCGAGGTGCCCACGCTCGAACAGATCGTGCTGCTCGGCATCAGTGAGCCGTCTCCAGACTTCCTGTGCGAGGAGGACTTTCTCGCTGCGGCGCAAGGAGTCACGCCGCGATCCGTCCGCTGTCGCCAAGTTTTGGTCCGAGTGCGGGACACCGCGATGGTTATCTACACGTCGGGCACTTCCGCCAGCCCGAAAGGGGCGATGATCAGTCACGAGGCATTCAGCCGGTTTGCAGCGGGCACGGTGGACGCCCGACTATTCCTCACTGGGCTGGACCGAGTGTGGAACGCGCTGCCGCTGTTCCATATTGGTGGCATTGCGTTCGTAATAGCCTGCATCTATGCGGGCTGCTGTTGTTGCCATGTTGGCTTCTTCCGCCCCGATGCCGCTCTTGACCACTTGGAAGCTCAGCGCTGCACCGTCGCGCTGCCTGGTTTCGAGACAATCTGGCTACCGGTGCTGAACCAACCCGATTTCGGCAACAGAGACCTGTCATCGCTTCGGCTGGTCATGGCGGTCGGCGCGCCGGAACACTTGCGCCACATGGCAAGTAGGCTTCCCGATGCCATTCAGGTGTCCTGTTTCGGCATGACCGAAGCCACCGGCTTCCTGGCATTGAATTGCCAGACGGACACGCTGGAACGACGCACAACCACTGGTGGGCATCCACTGCCAGGCATGGAGTGCCGCGTGGTGGACCCGCGCACGGGGCGTGATGTCCCATCTGGCACGGAAGGCGAGCTGTTGTTTCGCGGTTCCAATTGCTTCGACGGGTACCTCCACGATCCGGAACTCACCGCCCGTTCTTTCGACGACGAAGGTTGGTTCCACACCGGCGATGTGGCTGTCATGGACGCCGAAGGCCGAGTCACCTACGTCAGCAGACTCAAGGACATGCTCAAAGTCGGCGGCGAAAACGTCTCGGCAGCCGAGGTGGAGAATTTCCTCCTGCGCCACCCCGCAGTGCACGTCGCTCAAGTTGTCGCCGCCCCGGACGCGTACTACGTGGAAGTGCCGGCGGCCTACATCGAATTGAAACCCGGAACGACAGCAACCGAGTCGGAGATCATCGACTTCTGTCTCGGCAATATTGCGACCTATCGGGTACCTCGCTACGTTCGATTCGTCCACGAATGGCCGATGTCGGCGACCAAGATCAAGAAATTCGTGCTGCGCGAACGCATCCGCAATGAGCTACTCGATCGAGGGATCACGCACGCGCCGAAACTTCGCTCGGCGCAGGAGATTCGATGATGCTCAAGTTTAGCGAGTTACACACCATTAGCCGAATCTATCGTGGCCGAGTGCGTCTCGGTATCTCGGCCGCACTGGGTGATCCCGTCGCCCAGGTGCTGGCCATGCCGCGCGGCGGCGACGGCTACCCGCGGTACGAGAAGATACGCGCCCGAGGTGACCTGGTTCGCGGCCGAAGTGGGCTCTGCATGACCGCTTCCCACGCGGTGTGCAAGGACGTACTGCGCAGTGAACGGTTCCTCGCCGCACCCACGTCGGCTGTTCACTTGAATCTGACCCCATTGCCGTGGCAACGGAGCGGCATGCTGGTACATCCGCTCGACGACTCGTTGGCCTCTGAGAACCCGCCTGATCACACCCGGCTCCGCAAGATCGTGGCGCCGTGGTTCAGTCCCCACCTCATGCGCGCCCGGCGCGCGTTCATCGAGGAAGTCATCGACCGACAGCTAGACCAACTGGATCGAGGCGAATCGGTCGATTTGATCGATGAGTTCGCCATCCAGGTCCCCAGCAGAGTCATCTGCGAGCTGCTAGGCCTATCCCCGAAAGACCACAGCCTATTCGCGCGTTGGGGTATCGAATTCGGCGCGACGGTCGATGGCGCGCGTGGGCTAAGTGACCGCCGCAGGACCCGTCTCCTGCTTGCCGAACTTACCGATTACTTCGCCTCCATCATCGCCGAGCGCGCAAGGCATCCGAGCGACGATTTGATCGGCAGGCTGGCAACTGCCGTGGACGACGGCGGGTTGACCGAGGTGGGCCTGCTGGCGACATGCCAGGCGCTACTGATCGGTGGCTTCGTCACCACCTCCAACATCATCGGAAATGCAGTCATAGCGCTGTCGGATAACCCAGAGCAGCGCGACGCTTTCGCGGCAAACCTCGATTCAGCGAATCAAGTGGTCGAAGAGGTGTTGCGGCTCCTGGCCCCGGCGCAATACAGCGTGCGGGTGGCCGGAGAGACAACGGTGCTGGCAGGCCGAGAGCTATCCCGCGGCACCCCTGTCGTCACCTTGCTGGCAGCGGCCAACCGAGACCCCGCGGTGTTCTCGGAACCGAACAAGTTCGACATCGGCAGACCCAACGCCCGGGAGCACTTATCTTTCGCCACTGGTGTGCATTATTGCCTCGGCGCGGCCCTGGCTCGACTGGAGGGTGAGATCGCGCTACGGGCGCTGTACGAGCGATTTCCCCGACTCAGAGTGACCGGCGCAGCTGACTACTGCCCGTCGCGTGTCATTCGCGGCCCCCGACACTTGCCGGTGCGGTGCCGTTGACTCTGGTGATTGCCCTACCTGGCGGAAATATTGGCCAGCCGACTGTTTTTGATCTGTCCCGCGTGACGAACCACCGACCGCCCGGAAGCCCGGCCCCTTCCTATATGACTGTTGACCAAGGGGGCAACATGGGAGGGCGCTCGAGGAACCGTGCGTCGGGCACGACTCCGGTCGCGGCCCTCCCGGCCGTGCCCGTCAAGGGCAACCCACCCAGTAACCCTCCTGGCCCACTCCCAGAAACTTCCGGAACAGCGCCGAGACTGGTACCCGCCGGGGCTGCAGCGGGGCTTACCGCACCGGTCGTCGTGGCCCAGGTCTGGGGCACCGACAACGCCCCGATTGAGGCCGCCCGGCCCAAGCCCGCCGAGCCCGCCGAGCCCGCCGACCAGAGCGTGCCCGTCCCCGAACCGAGTCCCGCGACAGCTAATCCAGGCGACGCGAGTCCTTGGCTGACGGCACTCGCAGCCGGCATCAACGCCTTTGCAGCCTGTAGCACCGAGCCCGTTGTTAACGCAACGCCAGCTGTCGCCGTGATAGCGGGAGTCATGGAGCTCAACGATGAACTCAATGACGACAACGCCGAGGTCGACGATCCTGACGAGCCGGGCGAAGCGAGCCGCTGAAGCGCCATAGGCACGGTGGAAGTTAGTAGTGACAACGTCGCTTGCGTGTGCGTCGAGGCCGAGGTTCCGGTTGCCTGGGCGACGGCCGCGCCCTGCGCAGCTACGCCAACCGGGTTGGTGGTGGGTTGCGGCGGGGCGTACGGCGTCAGCGTCGCCGCGACGGATGATGAGCCAGCATATCCATACATCGCCGCGGCATCCTGGGCCCACATTTCGCCATACTGCGCTTCGGTTGCCGCGATCGCGGGGGTGTTCTGTCCCAGAATGTTCGTGGCGATCAAGAAGATCAGCAGGCTGCGGTTGCCCGCGATCAGCGGCGGGGGCACCGTTTCGGCAAACGCCGACTCATATGCGGCCGCCGCCGCCCGGGCCTGATCGGACGTTTGCGCGGCCAGAGCCGCGGTGATGTTCATCCAGGCAATATAGGAGGCGGACGCGGCCGCCATTGATGCCGACGCCGGGCCTAGCCATGGTCCGGCAGTCACCCCCGAGATCACCGACCGGTAATCGTTGGCAGCCGAATACAGTTCGGCGGCCAGCCCATCCCAGGCAGCCGCGGCGGCCAGCATCGATCCTGATCCGGGACCGGAATACATTCTGGCGGAGTTGATCTCCGGTGGCAGCGCGCCAAAGTCCACTGCTCCAGCCCCGTTTGCTTACGGAGTCGAGGCCACGACGCCGTGGGCATTGTCGCTCATAGCGGCCGCCTGACCGTGCGGGTCCGTTTTTGCTTCGGTTCGCACAACGTTTCCGGGTTCCGATTCTTGATACTTACTGTATCAGCGCGACGATACGCTTTGTATCATCGGAAGGCAAGGCTGGCTCAGGACTGCCCACCTCGGCGATTGGTCCGAGACCGGAGGTGGCGGCGATGATTGAGTGGCGAGGTCGTTAGCCCACCTTGGTGAAGCCCGATCGACGAGGAGGGCGAATCCCGTCGACCAGCGAGCGGGACCGCAACGTATAGGTACGTCACCTAGCAGCTACTGATGTGTCGCCATCAGAGCCCCAATGAGAATGGCTGTTATGTCTCCGGGGCGGGCGTAGGCCGGGCCAGTGCATAAGCGCGCAATCCGAAAGGTTCGGTGCGGCAGCACCCGCACCCCCCCGGAGGCCTGCTGGCGCTACTGCACATCGCCACCGCCGTACGCGCGGCGCCCAGCAGATCGACCAAAGCTACCCGGCATTGATGGAGTGCGAAATTCAGATGACTGACGCCACACGGGAAATGCAAAGCAACTATCTGGACTCCGCCCCGATGGCGCTGGACCGGACTGAAGGTTGGCGTTACATGAGACGGCCCGGAGCTGTATATGAGGCGGCAGGGACGTGGTACCTAACGAGCCTCGAGGCGGTGCGCTTCGCGCTTCGTAATCCCGAAATATTCTCCTCTGCAAGAGCTTTCGCAATCGGAAGCCCAGTTCCGCTACTGCCTCTCATGACCGACCCGCCCGATCACGCCCGCTACCGGAAGATCTTGGACCCACTTCTCTCACCGAAAGTCGTCGCGGCGTTGGAGGATAGCCTTCGCGCACAAGCCGCTGCGTTAATCGACGACTTCGTGGGCTCGGGCGAATGCGATGTTGTCAAGGACCTCGCGGAGTTGTTCCCTACTCAAGTGTTGCTGACGCTATTCGGTCTGCCGGTCGAGGACCGTGACAAATTCCGCAGCTGGGGGGAAACCGTTTTGTCACAGGCTCACGACGTGGCGTCAGACGTACAGAAAGAAGCTGGCCTGGCGATGTTCGCCTACCTGCAGGACAACCTCGAGCGAAAGCGCGGCCGGCTCGGCAACGACATGTTGAGCAGAATCCTAGCGATCACCGGCGAGGACCGATGGTCAGACACCGAGCTACTGGGTCTGTGCTTTACTTTCGTACTCGCCGCGATCGACACGACCAGCGGCGCAATCGGCTTTCTGTTCTACTATCTTGCACGGCAGCCTGACCTGCGCCGCAAAGTAATCGACGATCGGGCCACCGTCGTGCCCTTGGTCGAGGAAGTTCTCCGGATTGAGGCGCCTGTTCCCTATATGCCACGTCGTACTACCCAGGAAGTCGATGTGTGCGGGGTTAGAATTCCGGCCGATGCCTACTGCATCGTCATGATGGGTTGCGCCAACCGTGATATTGGCGGCGACTTTCCTGATGAGATCGACCTAGACCGGGCCGGCCGCACCCACCTGAGTTTCGGTGGAGGTATTCATCGATGTCTCGGATCCCATCTGGCGCGCCGGAATTTGCGGCTTGTGGTCGAGGAATTCCATCGGCGCATACCGGACTACTGGATTAAACCCGGGTTCACACCTCGCATTGCGTGGCCGCGCGCGACGTTCCACTTGGAGACACTGCCGGTCCAATTTCAACCTCGATCGCCATAACAGCGCTCGCGAAAACATCAAATTCCCGGCTATCCGCGTCGAGCGCCCATTGCTCGACTCGGCTGACGGGCCGCAGGTTGTCTAACCGTTGATACACGTTGTATCGTCAGTGATACGCCCGAGATCGGGTTACGCAGATCCGGCCGCAAAGGCGCGACCGAGCAAAGGACTGCTGAGGTATGTCTGGTTACCAGTCTGGGTGGATGGACCGCGGCCTTGACACATCGCGGGGGCCGAGGCGGACCTCGCACGAGATCAACCACCGGCGCGAAAAACCGTATAGCACATCTCAATTGGGATTGCGGGCGCTGCCAAGCGCAGACGCGGATCCACGCGTACCCACCCCGGAGTTGACCCATGGCGCCATCCGCGCCGGGTGCACCGGCGGTGACCACGACCGCCGTCCACGCGGCAACGCGGGCGTGCCGCACCGAGCCCCGCGAAGCATAGGCCTTACGACCGCGGCGAAGCCCACGAACACGGCTGATCCCTGGAAGGCGCTCTGGGCCATGATGATCGGCTTCTTCATGATCCTGCTTGACGCCAACATCGTCGCGGTCGCCAATCCCAGCATTATGGCCGAGCTCGGCATCGGATACGCCACGGTGATCTGGGTGACCAGCGCCTACCTGCTCGCGTACGCGGTTCCGCTGTTGGTGGCTGGCCGGCTCGGCGACCGATTCGGCCCCAAGAACCTCTACTTGCTCGGCCTGGCTGTGTTCAGCGCCGCCTCGTTATGGTGCGGCCTGTCGGGCAGTATCGGCATGCTGATCGCTGCCCGTGTTGCGCAGGGCACCGGGGCAGCGATGCTTGCGCCGCAGACCCTTTCGATGACCACTCGCCTTTTTCCGGCGGAGCGTCGCGGTGCGGCGCTGAGTGTATGGGGTGCCACCGCCGGCGTCGCCACGTTGGTCGGCCCGTTGGCCGGCGGTGTACTGGTCGCCGCGTTGGGCTGGGAATGGATCTTCTTTGTCAACGTCCCCATCGGCATCGTCGGCCTGGGGCTGGCGATCTGGCTGATCCCGGCTTTGCCGACCCACAAGCAACGGTTCGATCTTGTGAGTGTCGCGTTGTCCGGGATGGGGATCTTCCTCATCGTCTTCGCCCTGCAGGAAGGTCAGTCCGCCGGCTGGGGCCCGTGGATCTGGGCACTGATACTTGCCGGCATCGGGTTCGTGGCTGCGTTCATCTACTGGCAATCGATCCAAGCCCACGAGCCGCTGATCCCGCTCGAGATATTCCGCGATCGCAACTTCAGTCTTTCCAGTCTCGGCGTGGCACTGGTCAGCTTCGCAACGACGGCGATGGTGCTGCCGTTGATGTTCTACGCGCAGGCGGTGTGCGGGCTGTCGCCGACCCGTTCGGCGCTAGTGGCCGCGCCGATGGCGATCACTAATGGTCTGCTGGCGCCGATAGTGGGCAAGATCGTCGACAGGTCGCATCCTCGACCGGTGGTCGGCTCCGGCTTCTCGGTGCTTGCGATCGCACTGACGTGGCTCTCCATCGAGATGACCCCGTCTACGCCCATCTGGCGTTTGACGTTGCCGTTCATCGCGATTGGAGTAGGGATCGCGTTCATCTGGTCACCACTCGCCGCTACGGCAGGGCGGAACCTGCCGCTACACCTAGCCGGTGCGGGTGGGGGGGTATATAGCGCAACCCGTCAGCTTGGTGCCGTGTTGGGCAGCGCCGGTATAGCCGCGTTCATGACGTCGCGGGTTACTACCGCGGTCGGCCTACCGAGCGGGGGGCATCTGCAGCGGACCGACGGCGTAATTGTGCAACTGCCCTCGGCTGTGCGAGAGCCGTTCTCCGCGGCGATGTCTCAGTCGACGCTGCTGCCCGCCTGCATTGCGCTGTTCGGTGCTGGCGGGGCTCTGTTGATGGTTGGCTTCGCCACTTCGCACGGGCGGACACGTCCCCTCGAGGGTGCCGAGGGCCCCGCCGCGCCGACGGTCCAATTGGCCCAGACCACTACAGCGAACGCCAGTGTCAACACGAACGCAACCGAGGCCCGTTCTTGACAGCTCTTGATCGCCCCGGCCTGCATGGCGTGGTCGTCTGACGACGCGCACCCGGCGCCCAGCCGGTCGGCGCTGCAGAACCGCGATCACCTCGCGGATATCCGGCACACCAACGCTCTTATCAATGGATCATGAAGCACGCGTCCGCAGTCTCGCAAGTACTCGACGAGATTTGCGGTTCTCGTTGCTCTTTGTAGCCGCGTAGCATTTCGGCAACGATGAACGCAAGCTCTAGCGACTGTTGCGCGTTCAGTCGAGGGTCACATGCCGTTTGATAGCGGCCGCCTAGCCCGGGGTCGGAGATCTCTTGCGCGCCGCCGAGGCACTCGGTCACATCCTCCCCGGTGATCTCCACATGGAGGCCACCGGGGTAGGTGCCCAGCGCCCGGTGCACTTCGAAAAAGCCTCGCGCCTCATCAACGATGCGGTCGAAATGCCGTGTCTTGTATCCGGTGGATGACACGTGGGTATTGCCGTGCATGGGATCGCATTGCCAGATCACCTGATGACCTGTGGTCTGCACTTTCTCGATGATCGGTGGCAGCATGTCACGCACGTTGTTGTGGCCCAATCGGCTGACCAACGTCAACCTGCCCGGCTTGTTATGCGGGTCGAGGCGCTCAACGTATTCGGCGGCTTGTTCCGGGGTTGTCGTCGGCCCAAGCTTGACCCCGATCGGGTTGGCGATCGTCTCGACGAATCCGATGTGCGCGCCATCGAGTTGCCGAGTCCGATCCCCCACCCACACGTAATGCGCCGAGAGGTCATACAGTTGCGGCTCACCATGCCGGCTCTCGGAGAGCCGCAGCATGGCGCGCTCATAATCAAGCACCAATGCCTCGTGGCTGGCGAAGATCTCGGCGTTATGCAGGCCTCGGTCATCCACCCCACAAACGCTCATAAACCGCAGCATGCGATCGATCTCCGCGGCCAGCGCCTGATAACGGGCTCGGGCTGGCGAAATCCGGATGAATTCCCTAATCCAATCGCTGACCAGGTGCAGCGAACCCACCGACGTCAGAGCGCGCACCAAGTTCATCGCAGCCGCGGAATTGGCGTAAGCACGCACCAGTCGCGACGGATCATGTTCACGCGCTGCGGCATTCGCGGTCAAGCCGTTGACCATGTCACCGCGGTAGGACGGCAAACCCAACGCGTCGATGTCAGCTGACCGAGGCTTTGCGTACTGACCCGCGATGCGTCCCACGTTGACCACGCGCACGCCGGCGCCATACGTCAGCACCACCGCCATCTGCAGCAATGCGCGAACATTGGCCCTGATATGCGGCTCGGTGTTAGCGATGAACGTCTCTGCGCAGTCGCCCCCTTGCAACAAAAACGCCTCACCACGCGCGACCTGGCCCAGCATGTCCTGCAACCTCATAATCTCCGAGGGCACAGTCACCGGCGGCACGGTCTCCAACAGTGTTCGGACTGGCCCCACTTGATTGGCCGTCCAATTCGGCTGTTGCGCAGCCGGCCTCGTCAACGCATCGTCCAGCCGAGCACTCAGATCCGCCGGCATCGGAAACGTCTGGTCGAACGGAGAACCCAGCGGTTGCATCGGGACTGCCGCAGCTCGCGACGAGGTGACGTCTTCGCGGGCAGCTTCATGTTGAAATTCGGCAGTCGGGCGCTCAACGGTTCCTAGCGCCATCGAGGTTCCGGTCTCGAATGCCTCGGTGCCCGCGGATGTCAGGACTCGAGCAAGCATTGGCGCTCACCTTCGTCGGCGAGAAAGTCCAGCAATGTCCCCTCACCAATACCGGGCCCATCGTCCAGGTGTTGGTGGATGTGCTGTTTGAGGCGTTGGTGCAGTTTGGCGTTGACGCCTCGGGCCGTATGAACTTCCAGGATGCGTGGACCGTGACCGTTAATGCCGGCGATCAGCTGCGATGGGGTGGAAGCCGTTTGATGTTCCCAACCAGTGGCGGCGGCTAGCCCGGCGAGGTCAACGCTGTGAGGTGATGCGAACAGGTCCTCGAAGCCGATGGCGTCGGCGGTATATCCAACAAGCGAGAAGATGCCTCCGCCTTGGTTGTTGATGACGATAAGGGTGAGATCCGGCCGCGCGCTGTGTGCACAACTGATAAGACCAGTGGTGTCGTGCAGGAAGGTGAGGTCGCCCATGATCGCGTACGCTTTTCCGCCGCCGGTGGCCTGGTGCGCCAGGGCCGCCCCGATGGCGGTGGAGGTGTTCCCGTCAATTCCGGCCAGTCCGCGGTTACAGATGATGCGGAGAGCTCGACCGGCCGGCATGGTGATTTCGGCGTCGCGGATCGGCATGCTCGATCCGATGAAACAGAGCGCGTTTTGGGGAATGTGATTGAGCACGTCTCGGATGAGCCGCGGTTCGCTGAGGTCCGACTCATCGAGAAAATCGTCGAGCGCACGGCGAGCCAACTGATCGGCAGCGCGCCATTGCCGTAGCCAGGACGCGTCCGCGGACGGCCCTACGGGTAGCGGAAGCGTGGGGACGACTTTGTGCGCGCTGCGGGTGGGATCGGCCCAATCGGTGTGAGAATCGACGACGATGTGCTCGACGACCTCGTGCACTAGGCCGAGAATCTCGCGGGATATTCCTGGGCGACCGACGCTGACGATGATCTCGGGCATGAGCCGCTGCCGCATGGTTGCGTGGCCCAACAAATATGGGTAGGTGGTGATGGCGTTGGGCCCGCTGCGGGCGTTACTCTGCGGTTCGGCCAGTAGCGGCCAACCGGCTGCCTCAGCGAACGCGACAGCTGCATCACCGTCATCTACGTCGTCGCCGACAATCACGAGTCCTTTTGAGCGCGCCGGTATTTCGGTGATGATCGGCGCGGCGGCGCAGCGGGGAGGCGGCGTTATGGCGACCCATGGTTTGCCATCGGGTCTGCCGGGAAACCGTGAAAGTGGGTCGTCTGCAAGATCGAAGGTGAGCGGTTCGCGCAGCGCCACGTTGAGGTGGACCGGCCCCTGTGCCGCCGAAGCAACGATTCGGCAAACCAATGATCTCCAATAGTTGTTTGGCGAAGGGGCCGCATTCTCCTCCGGAGAAATCGGACCCACCTCCGCAAACAACCGTACGGCTGAACCGTAGAGCTTGACCTGATCCGTTGTCTGACTCGCGCCGGTGCCACGCATTTCCGGGGGGCGGTCGGCCGTCACTACGATCACCGGAAGATGGGAGTGGCTCGCCTCCATTACTGCTGGATGTAGGTTTGCGGTTGCCGTGCCGGACGTGCAAACGACGATGACGGGCCGTCGACTTGTTTTTGCCATTCCAAGCGCGAGGAAGCTGGCCGCCCGTTCATCGAAGTGCATATGCAGGCGTTGGCCCGACAGCATGGCCCGCTGATGGAGTGCCTGCACTAGCGGTCCCGAACGTGCCCCCGGAGCGATAACGATGTCACGGATGCCGCATCGGGCAAATTCGTCGGCCAGAACCACTGACAGAGACGTAGCCGAGTTCACGAGGCGACCAAGATGCCGTCAGCGATACCGAGTGCTCTGCGCATCGTCTGCATCTTGGCGCAGCTCTCGGCGTATTCCTCGTCAGGATCGGAGCCTTTCACGATCCCGCAGCCTGCATACAGGGTTGCAGTTGCATCGATGATCGTGGCGGAGCGGATGGCAACCGCGAACTCGCCGCCGCCGTCGGCACCCGTCCAGCCGATAGGCGCGGCATACCAACCTCGGTCGAACAGCTCATGAGTGTCCAGCCACTCCAACGCTTGTGTGCGTGGAAAGCCGCCAACGGCTGGCGTGGGATGCAGCATTTCGGCCAGGCGCAGCAGATCAACCGCCTGAGTCGGTCCGGTCGCGCTGATGGTGGTCTGTCGATGCTGAATGTCCGCGAGCTTCAGCACCGGCTCATCGCCAATGGTCCGGACATCACGAAAGAACTTTTGCAACGTGCGCCGGACAAAGTCCGCGACGATGACGTGCTCGCTGACGAGCTTGCGGTCGGCTTGCAACCTGCGAGCAAGTTGCGCATCACGAGTCGGGTCGGAATCGCGGGGCGCTGATCCTGCAAGTCCGTGAGAATTAGCGCGTTCGCCGTCGAATTGGACCAGGCATTCGGGGCTGCTGCCGATGAACCAGCGATTATCCAGCTCGACACCAAACACCGCCCCGGCATCGTGTTGGCGCACCATGGAAGCCAATACCGGTGTAACGGCAAATGGTCCGTCGAAGGTGGCCTGCAATTGGCGCGCCAACACCAATTTGTCTAGTGTGCCCGCTTCGATCGCGTCGAGTACACGCTGCAGCGATAGCTTCCATTCGAGCGGCGATGGTATTTCCCGCAGCGACCTCACGCAGGATTGCCGGTTGGGGCGGACCACCGAGTCGCTCGTGATGGTGCGGGCGGCCCGTGCGGCGCGTTCTACGGCTGCGGCGTAGCCTGAGCGCGGCCCTATCCACGCATTAAGTGTCAGTGTTGGTACCGAACCTGCGTTCTCGGTCAGCTGGGCTGTCGGCAGCCACATCAAAGCGTCCGGGAATCCACCGAGTCGCTTTCCCGAATTCGGTAGAAAGCTGAATCCCCCTACGAGAGAAGGCTGATGACCGGTGCCGTCGACGAGCGCACCATCCCGGCATTCCGTCCAGGAGGCAGACACCTGGTCGAACCGGTTAACCCCTTGGCCGATCAAGTCCAGCGCCATGCCCACCGCAAGTCGACGTTCTCCAGTCCACGACGATGCCCACACGAACGTCCGTCCAGTCTGATTGGGCAGGTGACGAACTCGTTCCGCCACTGACGCGTCCGGCACCGCGAATGTCGAACTAACCAAGGTTTGTCGCTGTCGCTGGGCCGCGACTGCCTCTCCGGCTTGACACAGGTCGGCGAAATTCTTCAGTTCGCGCTGCAGAAGGTTCATGGCCGCGCCACCGCTGCCGCGAGCGCGTTGGCACTCGCACGTGACCGTGGCAGCCACACTTGGATGCTGACGCCATCGACGTCAGTGCATGGCGACTGCCAATTCGTCACCTCTCGGCAGTCCTTTCCTGGATGCGCAGGCGAGCACCCACCGACCGCAGGTGCGATACACTATGTATCGGACTGGACATGACGATACATGGTGTATCGTCATGGGGCTAGAGCCAATTTGCCCCTTCGGCGCTAACAGTCAGCGGCCGCCAAGGTTGCCTAAATACCCCCCAGCATCGCGAACCCGGCTGTGCGGTAAGAACTCCCGAGCGATGCGGTGGCCTGGCGACACGTTCTGTTAAGCGGGATGTGGCCGGATTGGTCAACGATGATCAGCTTGCAGCACGTCAACGCCGCCGTTCGCCGTCTCGCAGCGGTATAGCCCGAGGCCCTCTAGAACCGGCGCATCGCTGGTGGAAAACAAGTCGAGATCCACGTCCGCCCTGATCGACCACGCCTGCCACGAGGGGATCGCAACTACGTCGCCGCGCTCGATGTCGAAGGTTTCGTCACCGACACGAATGCTGCCAGCACCATGGAGAACGCAGGCCACGCGGCCGCCTGTTTGCCGTTCGGTTCCCGTCGCGCGGCCGGCGAGTACGCGTTGCATCTCGCAGCGCATCGTAGGCAGAACGTCGCCGCCATCAATCGGATCGACGTAACGAACGCGGGCGTGACCGCCTCCCCTGACGCTGAGTTGCGTGCTTAGAAGAGCGTCGATCTCCGCCCAGGGATGGACCAGTCGGGACGATCGGCGATCAGTCGCGGATTCCATACGCCCCCCGCCTCGAGGCAACGACTTTTGGTCGCAAATTTCTGTGGACGGCAACGGTTTTGGCGGACCCGGTTCGAAGAATACGGCATCGAGTGCGGCCACGACCGGCAGATCCAATACGTCTAGCCAGATCATGGCCTCAGGTGTGGGATTGCAGTGTTCATGGAACGCCCAACTTGGCGTCAGGATCAGGTCTCCGCTACTCATATACAACGGCTGGCCGTCGACCAAAGTCCACACCCCTTCCCCTTCGACGACAAACCGCAGCGCTGCGGGGGTATGCCGATGCGGTGGCGCGGCTTCATGCCCGTCAAGGTATTGCAGCGCCGCCGATAGCGTCGACACGGTATACGGAGCGCCCTCAAGGCCGGGGTTACAGCACACCAGCACTCGCCGGTCGCCCGCGCTGTCGATCGAAACAAGGTTCCGCGTACCAGTGCCAAGTTCGTGTAACACCGCACCCGGCCAGCGGTAGGGCACCGCCCGAGCCCTCGGTTGAGCGGTGAGCAGTCCGTCGAGTTCCCACAGTGGCTGGAGCGACCATTCCGCCAGTTGGTGGTAGAGCCTGTCAACGCTCGGGTCGGCCGAGCGGAATCGTTGAGCCGTCATCAAATCCGCCCATATTGTGTAGGTGCCGCTCTGTGATACGCTCTGTATCCTGGCGATGATACGCTATGTATCACCTCCTGACTGGCGCAGATAACCCAACGATGGCCCGCATGCCGCTGTCATAGTTGGCAGCTTGGTAGAGGGTCCCTGTGAGGTGAAGCATGACCGTAAGCGCTCGCCTTCGGCGGCTAATCGATGCAGCCTCGCCCTATTGGGCGGCTGAGGCGGAGGTGTTCCGCACATATTGGGACTGGAACAAGCGCACCCGCGAAACGGACCGCCGGTGGCTTGCGTACCAATGCTCGAAGGAAATTTGGGGTTCGGGTTTGGCGCCGCTCGACAAAGGCATTGTCCTGGGACCCGCCGAGGCGCTGGTGGCCGGGTTCTCGAAGGTGGACATCGAGCTCGATCGGCACGATGTCCTCGATCTCGCCGAAGGCTTGCACGCGGAATTTGCACATTATTGTGCCTTCGCCGATGTCCATGACGCGTTAGGGCTCGCCGACGAACCCAAGCTCAATCCTAAAAGCGCCAGGATCGTTTGGCCGGAGGATCGCGCACTCGCGGAACTGCGCCTTGCACACAAAGCGCGTCATCCCAAACTTGGCGCACGCGCAACAAGCTTCACCGAAGGGGGTTACTGCACGCTCTTCTCTGAGGGCATGAAGCTCGTGTCGCGGACCAACGGACCTCATGGACGCGCCAATGCCCTCATCGCTGCGGCCTGCGCCAAGGTCTATGAGGACGAATTCGGCCACATGTTGAAAGGCATCGTCGGGCTGGACGACGAAGAGCCCAGTCCGGACGAATGGCAGACCCTCGAGGAGCTGTCCGTTGCTCAGCTTCGGGCCCGCATTCTCATGCGCAACTCCCAGTTCAGCTATGTGATCGGCGAACCGCGCCTGTCGGCATTGATTGCGGGCGCGTGTGAGCCGATCGCCTTCGACTACGAAAAGGCGCGTCTCGAATTCGCCGGCGCCCCAGTGCTCGTGGATTGAATCGTCGGCGACAAGAGTCCGGATGTTCGGTACTTTGTCGCGTGACGTTTGAGGAGGCCCCACGCGTTATCTGACATACCGCGCAGCCGACGGCTCATTGCATGCGGGGGTAGTCCATCCGGCCGATCCGACGATGATCGTCGACGTGACAAGCCGCCTGCCTCAAGGTGAGGTCGGCCCAATGCGCCGACTGATCACCATCTTGCACGAGGGTGTCAGCATCGACGACCTGATCGGCGACTGCCCGGTGATGCGCCGTCCGTCGGTCCAGGTCGTCGCACCGGTCACGGATCCCACGAAAGTGGTTGCTGCGCCGGTGAATTACCGTAACCATCAAACCGAGATGAAAGCCGACTGCTGCATTGATGCACTCGGGGTCTTCCTGAAGGCCCCATCGTCATTGGTTGAACACCGCGGTGTAATACAGCTGCCGTACGGAGATCGCCGTTTCGACCAGGAGGGGGAATTCGCGGCGGTCATCGGCAGGACCGCTCGTCATGTGCCCGAAGCCGACGCGTTAAATCATGTTTTCGGTTACACGTGCCTTCTGGATATGACGATGCGCGGAGGCGAGGACCGGTCGATGCGAAAGTCGTTCGACACATTTACGCCAATCGGGCCTACCATTGTTTCCCGGGATGAGGCGCCACAAATTGAGGACATGCAGCTTCGTTTGTGGGTCAACGGGGTACTACGCCAGCGCGCCGCCATCTCGGAGCTCATATGGAGCCTGCCGCGTCTGATCGCGTACGCATCGTCGGTGATGACCCTGGTCCCTGGGGATATCGTGACCACCGGTACACCCGAAGGCGTCGGACGAGTTTACGACGGCGATCAATTATCGCTTGAAGTCACGGGCTTGGACCGCCTTGACGCATCCGTGTCGACCAAGGGAGCAATGACCTGCCCAACGAACGGAGTCCGTGGAGGCATCCCGGCGGCGGAAACGTTTACAGCGGTCACTGAACGCATCGATAGAGAGCCTCAACCGTCAATACCATCAGTACCGAATGACATTCGCGGCTGAGATCCCAGGCCGCCATGCGCCTGCAATGTGGTGAATACGACCCACATGGAGACGAAAAGCGGTGAATGACAACCAACTCGACGCGTCCGTTTGGCCAACCATGTCGGACCGATGACACGCGCGACTTTGACAAGTTATCCTGCGGCGCAGCGTATTTGACGAGCCCAAAGTGACGCGGTCCGACCGGTTGTCGCAGCGACGATTATCGCCGAACGGTGAGGTCGTCAGAACGTCCAGCTTCCAAGCTCGACCACTGGGCAATCGGGCGTCCACTCGGCCACTCTGCTATCGGTGGCCAATCGGGCGGCCCGCTGGCTGTTCGCGTGTTGGAGCATTGTCGTGGCCAACCATGGGGTGAGTCCTCCCACGACTCCTGGCGCCCGTACACGGTGGGGTCCATAAGCGCGTAGCTGTAGTCCATCGACTCGACGCCGCGGCGACTCGTCCAATAGGTCTCGAAGACACGGTCGCCATCTCGCAGGTAGCACACGAGGTGAAATAAGCCCGCTTCGCGACCGACAAGGAGGGCGTCGAGGGAGGGCTGTGCTGAGTACCATGGTATGCCCCACCCCATGAAGTCGCGGTAGCGAACGCTTTCGTCGTACGACATCTGGACATCGGCTCCGCGGGAGGCCGTGTTGCGTCCCTGGCAAACGACTGCATAGGTGATGTCGCGCGAGTGCAGGTAGGACAGCCCGCCAACTTGGCTGGTGTAGAACGTGCAGCCTTCGCATTGCTCGGGTGCGGGGTGGCCGGGGTTCCACATGAAGTAGTACGCGATGAACTGCCGGCGCCCTTCGAACGCTTCGAGCAGCGGGAGCGGCCCGTCGGGTCCGATCAGCTCGAGGCCCGCATCTACCTCGACCATGGGTAGACGCCGGCGGGCCGCGGCAATCGCATCGCCTTCCCGGGTGTGCGCCTTGTCCCGAAGCCGCAGCCTGTCCAATTCGGCCTGGAACCTGGCTCGGTCGACTGCCTCGGGCAGAGTCGCTGCATCAGCGCCGGGCGCCCCGCCGAGGTTCGTGGATCCATCTTCCATCGATGTTCCCCCTGCTTCACGACCTCTTCGCTTCGGCACGGGTCACATACCCCAAGCCGACCGGGGAGCCGTCAAGCGGCATGGCCCGGCCGGTGCGGGCCCTGCCTTCGAACATCCCTGACATCCGCCAAGCATTGTAGCCGCCTGCCACCGTGCCAGCTCTATGACAGCTATCGACACCGGCGCGAACAACCATGTGCTGCAGGCGATCACACGCAAACCGCGCATGCAACTTGTGCGTTCCAGCCCTCGGCCGGTTTCGGTGGGCCGTCGTAGTCGTCTTCGTCATCCCGCCTCCACCACTGATATGGGACCGTTGCGGCGATAGAGCACGCGGCACATATCAGGCGTTCCCCGCCCGGCGACCGGTGCGGCCCCCAGTGGGTTTCGGCGACGCCTGCCTGGAGATGGCCGAATCTGGGTGTCCCGTCCCTGCTACCGTCATCGGTCATGAGCGGCGCGGTGTGCCCAGGGTCGTTTGACCCGGTGACGTTGGGCCACGTCGACGTCTTTGAACGCGCCTCGGCGCAGTTCGACGAGGTGGCGGTGGCGATCCTGACCAACCCAGGCAAAAAGGGCATGTTTGACCTCGATGAGCGGATCGCGATGATCAAGGAGTCAACGACACATCTACCCAACTTGCGGGTGGAGGTCGGGCGAGGCCTGGTGGTTGACTTCGTCAGGTCGCTCGGGATGACGGCCATCGTGAAGGGTTTGCGCACCGGCACCGACTTCGAATACGAGTTGCAGATGGCACAGATGAACAAACACATCGCCGGCGTCGACACGTTTTTCATCGCGACGGCACCACGGTATTCGTTCGTGTCGTCGTCGTTGGCCAAAGAGGTCGCCATGCTGGGAGGTGACGTGTCAGCGCTGCTGCCCGAACCGGTGAATCGTCGGTTGCGCGAAAAGCTTTCCATTGGGCAGTGACTCGGTAGGCGGTGGTCGAAGTGATCGCCGATGACGGATCACCGATAGCCTGGACGCTAACAGGGTCGGCCAACGAAAGCGGATCGGCCCGGAAAGCTTGAGCCGCAGTGTTTTCCGGTGGTCGGCGATACTGTCGTCGTGCGCTCGCAGGACTGAGCGGTATTGACGCTGCTGCATCTGCATAGTATCCCCCGCTGGGGCAATGTTCCTGAACACGTCCAAGGCTCGTCAGCCACCGCATATTCCGACTGGATCACGACATTCCTCGAACTGGCGGCTACGACGGGGCCGCCGGACACACCATGGCTGCCGCTTACTACGACCGGGCGGCCGAGTTCTTCATGAGCCCAGACGATCCGCGCCGCGGTCCCCCTTGCTGGCGACCGGCGCACACGCCGGATACCGCGTCATCGCGTTCGACAGCCCCGGAGTTCTAGCGTCATCCGCGACCGATGGCGGGCGCAGATCCTCGTCGACCCCGACGTCGGAATGACGACGGTGGCGCGCGCTCGGCTAAGTCACTACCCCTCGTGCAACAGATCCATGCCGCGCCTCGATGCCTGCTCAGGGTGTGATAGGTATGTATGCCACCTGCCACTTATCACCTACGGATGCATCGAATATCTCGACCGAGTCACGATGACTTCCGTTGGCTGTGCGGCAACGACGCCGTCCGCCGGCTGATCGTCAGCGAGTACTCGCAGGACGGTTGCGGTGCCGGGGCATGGACCCGCCCCGAACCGGCGACAGCCAGAGCGCTGACACCGAAAGCTTTATCGGGGAAAGGAATACGCCATGGCGATGATCACCGTCGCTATCCCCACTTCGAGTGGGGAGACCATTGGGGTGCTGGCGGAGAGGATAACGCCGCATCTGGCGATCCACCCGGCGTTGGTGATTGGTTGCGCTGGCGCCACCGACTACGACGAATCCGCCCTGGAACTGACTTATACCCTCAACGGTGCGATGGTGTGCCAGATCAGCGACCCTCTGACGGTGCGTCCTGGCGCAATTCGCGGGTTCGCTCAGTGGCTCGAAACCGTATGTCCTTTCAGTGAACTGGGCCATGATCTCGTCCCGAAGGGGTTGCCCAAGGCGGTGCGAGCGCAAATTCGCCGCTTCGTTGACGCCCCTAACGATTGGCAACTGCCCTCATGCTCCGAATCGCACACGACCATGCCTGCAGTGCCATGAGCAACCGCGTTGATGACGGGCGGATTCCTGTAAGTGGTTCGGGTGACGGATCGGTGAGCGCGATGGTTCACCCGCAGCCCTGACGGCGCCGCACTTTTCGAAGACGGCAACGCATGCGCGACCGTCGAGGCGAGAAGGAAAGCGGACGGCACCGGTGCCTCGGTCGAACAGGTCGCAGCAATCGTCTGAGTAGTCACGCGCCGGCTCGTAGTTACTTCATGAAGATCGAGGTGATCCACGCCGTACTCATGCAGCAAACTCGACGTTACACTCCTCGATCTCCTTGCGGGTGGGTACATCCGTGAGGTCGATCAACTCCGCAGGCGGCAGCGAACTCGACTGGCAATAGACCGACCTATCCGAGTTGCACAGCCCGGGTGATCGGCATGCTGACTTTCTAGCACCACTAGTAGTACATTGGTTTGCGAGTCCGAAAGCGGTTCTGCGGAAACGCCGGCATCGGAGTTCAAGCCAACCGCGACATGGCGTCGTAGCCGTGAAGAGAAGCCCGCGATTGCCCTTTCGGGCCCGCCCGTTTTAAGTCGTAGATCGATTGATTTTCACGGATTGATACAAACGGTATCACATGACGATACATGGCGTATCGCCATGTAGTGGTAGGGTCATCGAGCGAAGTCGAGGTCGACGCTGCGATGCCGACGCGGCTGGCAGCGGCCGGGACAGCTCAGGTGCGCTCGGGCAGACTCAGGCTGGTAGCGGAATTGTTGATCGCAGTTAACCCGGACGAGGATTCCCGGCCGTCCTACCTGCTGCTGGCGCGGTGACCCATGGCCTCGGTGACCCAGCGGTCGAAGCTGTTGCTCAGGCCGCTTGCGTCAGCGCCGACCGCGTTGTGCCGGTGTTCTATCAGGCTGCGCAGCTCCAAAACGACCGAGCCGTGGCCGGTGCACCATGTTCACCGGGCACGGCTCCCATGAGGTGCCGCTGCGCTGACACGTACGCGCCTGGACCCTGCACGTCGCAGCCCGATGGCGGCGCGAATCTCGTCTTAGGGGATGGTGAATCGTTTGCTTGGGAGGAGCTGGTTGGGGTCGTTGCCAATCACCGCATGGTTGGCTGAATAAAGCTTCTGCCAGTCGATTCCCAAGCGCGCAGCGATCCCACTTAGCGTGTCGCCGGGCTGCACGATGTATGGCAACGGTTGGGTTGGCGATACGCGAGGGACCGTGAGTTTCTCACCGGGGAGCAGCCGGTCGGGTTGGTTGCCGATCACCGCGTGGTTGGCGGAATAGATTGTCAGCCAGTCGATTCCGAAGCGTGCAGCGATCCCACTGAGCGTGTCGCCCGGCTGCACGATATATCCGGGGCCCGAGGTCGGCGGAGTGGGCGCCGGGCCGGCTGGCGGTAGCGTGTGGTGAGGTACGGGCAAGGACGGCGCGGGATGGGGGACGGTGACGCTGTCGGGCCATCGGTAATGGGTCGGGAGTTCTTTCGGGCGAGTTCTGGTGCGCATCGCGCTGCCTTCTCGCGGCTGGGCATTGCGGACCTCGCGTCGTTGGGCTTGGTCGAGTTTGTCCTGCTCGGCTTGGTGCCGCGCGGCGAGTCGGTCGCTTTCCTCCCGCTGGCGGGCCGATAGCTCGTCGCGCTGCGACGGGTCGGCGGTCTGCTGCTGCTCGCGGTGGGTCTGGGTGAGTTGCTCGGTTTCAGCCTGCTGACGTTCTGCCAGCGCATCGCGGGCCGGCTGCAGCCGCTCTTGCCGCATTGTGTGCCACGCCTCGCGACGCCATGCTTGACGTTCGTTATGTGGTAGTGGCTCGTTGTGGGCGAGGTGTTGGTTGTGGGGCTCGTCGTCGTTGGGTGTCAGGTGCGCGCCGCTATGCGTGAATGACTCGGACGTTTTCGGTGCACTAACCGGCGGCGATTGGGGTGATTCGGGCGATGCGGGTGCGGGTTCGGTTGTGGTACGGCCAGCAGGGTCGGTGGTCGTCACCGAGCCGTCAGAGTGAGCAGTGACCGTGTAGCCACCGGCAGTGGTGTGGGTGACGGTGAGCGCTCCGCTGTCGTTGTGCGTGGTGGTGATCGCGCCGTCAGGCATACGCACTGTCACCTGATTGCCCACGGTGGTAGCGGTGACCTCACCGTCGGCCTTGGTCAACGTCGCGGTGGTCGCGCCGTGACGCTCGGTGACGCGCGTACCGTCGGTCGCCGTGACCGTGGTCGACCCATCGGGTGCCGTGGTGCGAGTCTTCCCGTCCGCCGTCGTGGTGGTGGTGTAACCATCGTGACGGGTCTCTGCGCCACCGTCGGCGGTGCGTGTGGTAACCGAGCCGTCCGGCCCGACGGTGCGGGTGGCCAGCCTGCCCCCAGAATCGGTGCTCGTGGTGGTCATCGTGGTGCGGCCGGTTTTGTCGACGGCGGTGGTCACCAGCTCGCCTGCCTCGTTGCGAACCGTCCGCACGCCCGGTTCGGGCGGTCTGCCGACACTATCGGGTGCGGCGCCAAGTTCGCCGATGGAGCCGCGGGGGAAGCCGGCCGTGCCACGGATGACCGCGCCGATCAAACCTTCGGCGTTCGGGTACTGCGGCTTGCCCGTGGTGAGGACACCCGACGCGATACCGTAGATTTGCCCGCTGCAGACGTTGCCGAACCCGCCCGCGGCCAAGCCACGAATGCCCCCGGCCAAGCCCTGAGATGTATCGGCGCCCAGACCCCCGAGCAGCTTGTCAAGAGTCGCACCAGCGAAGTTACCGCCCGGGACCGCGGCCAAGGTGCCTGCCTCGGCGGACACCAGCGACACACCGAGCTCCTCGTAGTTGAACCCGCTGCGGTGTTCTATGACCGGGTCGGCCTGAGCAATGACGTCCTGGGCGCCGACGAACTTCACCGTGGAGGGGGCCGTCTCCCACGCCAGCTTCGGGAGGTACGACACGGCCTTGGCCGCGGTTTCGCCCGCCGCGTCTTCTACCGCACCGTATATCGCCCCCCCGAATCGTTCGACGGCATCGGTCACCGGCTCTACGAGACCGGAGACCAACCGCCCGACAGCGCGAAATACACCCAGCAGCGGCTCGCAGAACCGCTCGATTTCCAGACGTGCCTCGCGCAGCAGCCACTGGAGGTAGATCCGGGTACTCCCGATTTCCTCGGCATCAGCTGCGGGTGCCGTCGGGGGAAAGAGATACGAGGTCGCCAGCTCCCAGGCCAGCAGCACCAGCGATTCTAGGATCATGATTTTGAGCTCGCGGATCTTGGCGCCGGTGCTGTTGGCGGCATCAACAACCAGCTTCATTTGCCCGGCCAAGTCTGCGAGCGAACCGTCGCCAGCGGCGAGTCCCTGCAGTGCGGTCCGCATGGCGTCGCCGCCCGCGCCTACCGGGTAGGCCTGCTGCATCGCATTTGTCGCGGTGCCAAGATTCGGGTGGGCGGATCCGCCTGGCAGCAGTGCCAGGATGCGATCACGTGCGGCAGACCAGTCATCGGCGATCGCCCAGTAGTCGTCCTCGTCCTCGGTCGGCCACGGGTTGCCCGCGATATAGCCCACCCAGTCGAGTTGCGGCGGAAGGTACAGACCCATGGTCGCTAGGGACGCCCCACCCACGCACGCAGTTCCGGGATGTCCTCGATCAACTCCGCGATGGTAGGGATCGCCGCCGGGCGGCGCTGCACGGGCGCCATCACCTCCCGCACGCGGTCGCCGGCCGTGGCCGCTGCCTCCCGCGCGGCCCTCAGCACGGCCGCCGCGATCTCGTCGTAGGCGAGATCGCCGATGTCATCGCACAAGCGCAGATCCACCAGCGCACCCTCGGCATTGACCTTCACCGTCACGCGGCTGTCGGCGGCGTGGGCCTCGACAACGATCTGGGCACGTCGCTCCTGCGCCTGCTTGACCCGCTCGAGGTGTTCGGCGAAACCGTCGATCATCGCTGACAGGCGTTCCCTGGCGTGGTCCTCGCTCATTTGCCGTCCGCAGTGACCCACGCGTCGGCCGCTTGCGACATGGCCAAGGAATAGTTGCCGAGGGTTGTGGCAACGTTGTGTGCGTTTTGGAACAGTTGATCTTTCGCGACCAGATAACCGTGCGCGCCCCCCGCGAAAGCCTCCCCGAAGCTTCCGTGCTCCCACGATGTCCCGCGGCTGGCTAAATCGCGGCGCAGATCATCAAAGACCCTCTGCACAGAGTTCTGCAACGCCGAAACATCAGCTGCCGCAAGCCCTAACAGCGCGGAATCGACCTCAAGATTCATGACGCCAAGGTAACCCAAACCTCAGTATCGGTCGCGTCGAAAAATCCGGATCACCACGATTCGCAGGGAACATACAGGGCCCAATCAGGTTCCGCGACGAACGATCCTGGCGTCGTGGCCTCCGCCACGACCACATTGCCCGGCCGTGTGCCGCCGACTCCGCCGATTGGGTTTCGCGGAGCAACAACTCCCGCACCGGTTTCTCGCTGATGCCAGCCATCCGCGCGATCTCGCCCACGCGCTCGCGCATCGCGCGCAGCGCCGCCCCGCACTGCAGGCGATGACCATCTCGCCGGGCCGCGGCCTCCTGAGCGAACGCATGCCGGCGCCTGGGCATCGAACCATCGACCGCCTCCGCACGCTTGCGGGCATCGAAGAACGCGGCAAAATCCTCGACGTTGGCGTTCGTGGAACGCATCACCTCGGTCTGCGCCGCCGTCGCCGCTTCGCGTGCCGCTTTGTTTCCCATGAACGACACGGCTAAAGCCCGCGAAGCCCTTGGGCCGCACCCAAACCCAGAAATCTCACCACCGCCGCCCTCGCGCAGCTCTGCACCCGACCTCTGAACCAGCTGTCCTGTCCGGTTGAAGATTGCGAGAAGTCCGCTTGCATTGCAGGCGATTGAAAGGTAGCTCGGGACGAGCTGGCGCGATCTGTCCGGACCTACCTTGCATTTTCGGCGATCCCCCGGGCGAGTACTTGCCGTTGAGCCAGGGGTCGTTCGCAGACCCCGTTGTCCCTATCCACACTCCATGGGACGGACACCGAATACTTGGGTGGTTGGAGGACACATGGTCATCCCTACTGAGCAGCTCGTCCAGTGGTGAGCCTGTCGCGCGCCCCAGCACCAGGTCGGAGCCGGAATCGACCGGCAGCAGCTGGGCGAGAGCGGGCATCCGTTGGGGCAACGGGTTACTCCAGCCGCCGCGGTTCAGTGAACCGCGCGATGAACTCGTATTTGCGGCCGAGGCTAACGACATCGCCGTCGCGCAGCCGGGTCGGCTCGGTGCCGACTAGCCGTTCGCCGTTGACGAAGGTCTTCCCGTCCGCGGCCCGTATCCACACGTACCCGTCTGGATGAACTCCGATCCGGGCGTGGTCGGGTGCGATGCCGCGCGCCCAAGCCAATGGTGAGCCGGCGCCCGAGCCGAGCTTGAGCTCTGCGCGCGGCGGGATCCCCGGGGCCAATCGCCCATCGGCGCGCGTGTCCAGACGCAGATCGAGCGGCGGGCGCTCACTCGAGTGGGGTATGTATGAGGCGACCGGCGCATTATCGCCAAAGCTCACTTCGTCGTAGCGGTAGAGAGGGACGGGTTCGTGCGGGCGAATCCGGATCTGGTTGACCCAGGTACCCTCCGCTGACCCGTTGTCCCGAATCCAGGCCGAGCCATCGGGCCTAACCGCGAGAGTGGCGTGGTTGGTTGCGATCCCCGGCTGTTCGGCGATCCTGCGGGGTAGCGGCGAGGACGCCTCATTGCCGAGTGTCACCTCACTGCCCGGCCGAACAGCTATCAAAAGAGTTTCCCTAAGATGAGAGCTCTCCGCAATCGGCAGGACCCAAAGCAGTTCAGTCGGTTTGGGTTCGGTTGCGACCGTTGTCTCGAGGCCGCTCATTTTGAGCGTATCCAAGCTATACAGCGGAACCTTCCGCCCCGGAGTGATCCGGTCGCCGTTGATCCAGGTGCCGTTGCGGGAGCCGTTGTCCCGGATCCAGACGTCTCCGTTGGTGGTAACACCGACGCTCGCGTGGTTGCGCGACATCCCTGCGAATTCGCCGAAGACGGTGGTGAGCGGCGAATCCGTGATTCGCCCCAGCGTCATCTCGGAGCCTGGCGTTAACCGCAGCGGCACTACCTCGTCTCCTTGCGACAGTCGCACGGTGACCGGCTCCGGCCCCGACTGGGTGAATCGGGCAGTGATTTCGTGGCCGCTTCCGAGACGGATTGCGTCGCCGTCGCGCAATAGGTACTCGTATCTCGGCGGCAGTCGATCGCCGTTGACCCAGGTGCCTCCGGTGGAGTTATTGTCGCGGATCCACAGTCGCCCGTCAGCGTCCGAGCCGACGGTCGCGTGCTCAGGTGTCTCTGATGCGGGAGCGATGACCAGATTCGGGTCTGGGTTGCGGCTTAGTTGGATCTCGTCACCCGGGAGGAATTGGAACGGAGTCTCGTCGCCGCCGTGAGACAATCGCAGCAGCATGGGCACCTCACCCCGGCCGCCCCCGTCGCCTCGGTCCGGACGATCGCCAACACCGCCCCCGTCACCCGGCCCCGGTCCACCGTGGCCAGCACCGTCGCGGCCACCGCCCCGGCCCGGGGGATCGCCAGCGCTGCTTCCGTCACCAGGTCCCGCTCCACCATGGCCACCACCGCGGCCGCTACCACCATGGCCGCCGTCACCGCCGCGATAGCCGCCACTACCACGGTGGCCGCTGTCACCACCGCGATAATGGTCTGCCCCACCGCCGCTGGCGCCGGGGTCTGGGGTGTTGTGGCCGTCGCGACCTTCGCCGCCACCCTTGTGTGACTCCGGCTCGCCTGGGCGCGGACCGCTGTCGTCGTGGCTGGCTTTGATGATGCCGATGTCCTTGCCTGCGGCAAGTGGGTCTCGGGTACGGGTGGCGGCGGCGGGTTGTAGGTCTCTGGGAACGTCGCGGGCAACGCTGCTGCGCCGTAGCTGTTTGCCGGGGCGAGCACCGGCGGGCCTGTGGGCGTCGCCGCGGGTGTTGCCTGGGCGGGCAGAGTCGCTGCGGGTGCTGAACGGATCGGTTGGGCGCCCGCTCTCGCCGCGGGCGCCCTCGCCGCGATCCACCAGGTGAGCGTCAGCACCGGACCGGGCGGCCTGCGTGGTCGTGGCTGGCTCGGGACCCAGGCGCTCTGTCGGACTCTCCACGGTGCCGCCGGTGTGGGCGGGCGCCACCCGCTCAACGCCGCCGTGCTGGGTGCCCGGGCCGGTGTGCGCGGGGCCGGTGTTGGAGGTATGCGCGGCCGGAGCTCCGGCGGGCTGGGTGGCGGGCTCCCCAGCGACAGAGGACGATTCGGCAAGCTCGGCCCGTGCATCCGGTGTGGGGCTTGGCGGCCCCACAGTGGAGCCGCGCTCCGGGGAGGTCGGCGGTGTGGGGCTCGGGTCTGCTGTGTCGGCGGCGTGCACCGGTGTGGCCGCCGATGGATTTTCCGTGGTGCTGGAGGGCGTGACCGAATCTGGATGTGGTGGACTGGCCGGGTCGGTGGGGGGTCTGGTCTCAGGCGGCGAGGTTAGGTTCAGTACTCCTTCTTCGTGGGTCCTGGCGGCCGGTGTGGTTTCCGCCGTCGCGGTCGGGGTGGCGTTGGCGGGCCGGGTGTGCGCATCGGCGGTATTGGTTGGTTCGCTAGGGTGCGCGTTCTGGGCGGCCACCTCGGTTGGGGCCGATGCGTGCCGGGGAGTGGATCCGGTCGCTGAGTGCGTGCCCGGGTCATCAGCGCCTGGCGAGCCATGGGCTTCCGTGCGGCCGGTGGGGGCGGCCGGGCTAGTGGGTTTGGTGGGCGACGGGCCTGTATCGGTTTGTGGTCGGCCCGCATTCGGGTCAACAGGTCCGTCCTTAGCCGCGGCTTCCAGGCCGCTCGAAGGTGCACGGGCTGCCTCAGCGCCGTTAGCTGGTACCGGGCTTTCGGTGGGGGCATGCATCGACGCGCTGTGGTCGCCGGCCCCATGCGCCGCCCCCAACGCACCAAGGCCGACACCGGAAAACGGGTCTGTGAACTCACCTGTAGTGAGCCCGCCGGCGGTGTTGGCGGCAACCATGCCCGACATCCCGGCCACCGCGGCTTTCGCCGCACCGGCCACACCGCCGCTCTCGGCGCCCAGCACATGGGCGACCTCGGTGCCGACTCCTCCGGCGGCGAGGCCTTCGGCTTCTGAGACCACCATGGTCTTCGCGAGGGTTTCGAGGCTGAGCTGCTGGGGGTGGCCCTCACCGGCTAACACCGCAGCGGTGAACCCTTGTTGCTTGAGCCCAAACCCGACCGCCTGCGATCCGCCTCGGATCGCCATCGAAGCCACCGTGGTCCGGGGTGCTGCCGCAGCAAGGGTGTCGGCGATATCGCCGGTAATCTTCGAAAAAAACCTGCCGATCACTTCTCTGGCCTGCATCACGATGACCGGGATCCACGTCAGCGATTCATCACCGGTCAGCGGTGCGCTGGCCAACGCTTGCAGAATGTCTTTGCCCGCATAGATCAGCGCGAACACCGCGCCCAGCTTGTAGGCCTGCACGTTGGTTCCGGTGGCATCGCCAGCCTCACCGAAGGTGTCCAGCGCCTCGAGGATCTTGTCCACCGCATAGGGGCCGCCGAACAACTGGGCGATCCGGGTTAAGGCTTCCTGTTGGGTCTGGCCGTCCAACACGTCGACGAGCTGGGTGGGTGCTCGCGCCAAGTCCGGAACCAGCGCTTGCACCTGGGCCTTGAGGGCACGCGCCTGCTCGCCGTGGGCCCACCAGGCGCTTTCGCTGCCGTTGGGCTCAGGCCCCGCCGGCCAGGGCGGGCCTACCAACGCCGCCACCCACGACACCTGCGGGGGTATCTGAATATCCATAGCCGGTGCTTAGGGCGCGATCCGAGGGCCCGGTGCCGGGCGGCTAAGCCTCGTCGGCTGCCGTGAAAATGCGCGCGGCATGCCCTAACACCTCGGCGTGGGATGTCAGGAAATCAGCCTGCGCGGCCACCGCGGCGCACACTCCGGCCCAGTGGGCCCAGTGATCGTTCATGTCGCCGTGAGTTTGCGCGCAATACCCCGTCGGTTGCGCGCCCATCTGGGTTGCCGCCGCCTGATGGCGGGAACCCACATCGCCTACCGAACGAGCGACGCCGGCCAGCCCCTCGGGTTGCACGGCAAATGGGTCAGTCATTAGCTCATCTCCTCACCGTCGGAAACCCAGCCCCATCTTCAGGGTTCTCGTCGCCACCGCCCACCGACATCCCAGGGGATTTCTTCCACGGCGCGCCCGCAGCGAAATCGTCCAGCCCGGGCGGCAGCGCATCCCGCAGCTGCGGGATGTCCTCAACAATGGCCGAAAACGCGGGAAAGGCTTTGTCG
The DNA here is from genome assembly GCF_001954045.1 of Mycobacterium sp. SP-6446. Lineage (NCBI taxonomy): Bacteria > Bacillati > Actinomycetota > Actinomycetes > Mycobacteriales > Mycobacteriaceae > Mycobacterium > Mycobacterium sp. SP-6446. The sequence continues at coordinate 94,955 of NZ_MBEM01000211.1, forward strand.
CGCTGGTTGATCGGCGCCAACATCTGCGCTACCCGCTGCCCAGCCTCCCCTACCGCAGCCTGGGCTGCCTGCAAGACATAGCCTCCCAATCCATCGAAATCATGATCGTCCAGATACGACGTGTCGATCACGACGTTCACTACCTGGCCCCGCGCATCGACCGTCACCGCAACAGTGCCCTCGGTGGCCCGGCCCTCCACCCGAAACGCAGCCTGTTTCTTTTGCGCGGCCGCGACGTCGGCAAGCTGGCTTTGCAGACCAGCCAACACCTCATCAAGCTGGTCACGCACCGCCTCATTACTCACACCTCACCCGCCCCCCGTGACGCCCACGCTCACCGGTATGATACACGCCGTATCACCTCAACCCGCCACGGCACTGAACGAGAACCTGCCGAGCAGGGGTGCTCGAAGCAGTCCGCGGCGTTTCGAGGCTGCTGCGCGTAGTGTCCAGCAGGGTGCTCTGCTCTTAGCCTCCACCGATCGCGCCACCCAGTTGCGTGGGGTCGGACATCCGTTGGCCCCGCCAGCGAATTGCTGGCCGAGGGGATGGTCACCCGCGCAGTACCCTCCCCGGCCAGCCGTGCGGCCGGCGAGGACATCACCGCGGTCACGCGCGCTCAGGTCATCCGGCACTGCCGGGGCGTCGAAAACGGCGGCCGCGATGTATCGGCTCGTTCAATCCGGGTGTTGACCGTGACCGGCGCCCACGCAGCCGTTTCTCATCTGGCTCGGAATTGTCGCCGTCGGCGGGCTCGGGGTGAAGTAGGGCCGTTCGCTTTGCGACCAGGGTCGCAGTTTGGCTTTCTGGCGGGGTTGGGTGCGGTGCGGCCACAACGCGGGCTCGACGGCGGTGTCGAGGTAAGTGGTTGGCGGGGCCGGGCCGGATGTAGTCGAAGGATCCGATGGTGCGGTCGGTGTCGGGGTCGGCGTCGGGTTGGCTGACTGTTGCGGTGGCGTTTAGGGCGCTTTCGAACAGCACGTTGGGTGGTGACCAGTCGCGCTGGATGACGGGGGCGAGGCTGCGGTGATGCAGCATGGTGTGCCCGCCGCGGCGGTGTTGGGCAAACCAGGCGGCGCTGATCAGGCGAGCCTTGTCGGTGCGCTGGTCGGGTTTGGGGTGGCTGGGGCCGCCGAAGGTGCGCTGGCTGCGGTAATCGTGGATGGGCAGGCTGGGTGGGCGCCAGCTATCCTGGTCCATCCAGTGCGCGATGGCGTCGCAAACCACGCGGGGGCGATAGTCCGGATCGCCCAGGCGCCGCCCGATTTCGGTGGCGAATCGTTTGCTGCATGTCGGGGTTGCCGGCGGCCAGCCGCCGCCAGTGCAGGGTACCGATCAGTTCGGCGACCGCGACGGCTTCGGGGTAGACCGCGGCGAGCAGTTTGGAGGGACTGAAGGTTTCCAGCTCGGCGCCCAGCGGGATGAGCAGCTGCGCCCGCCGGTCCCACCGATGCCGTGCGTCGCGCGCGCCGGGTTCGTGGCGGGCGGTCCATCGGTGCGCGCAGACGAGGAACCCAGTGTTGTAGAGCTGGTTTCTTCCTGACCGTTGACCTCGCTAAGTCTTTTACCGGGTTAACCGTGGGGGTCGTCCGGCCACTCGATGTGGTCGGCGCCGGAGCGCTCGAAGTAGGGCTCGAGTGTGGTGCGCAGCGCGGGGAACAGGTGCGCGCGATC
>NZ_MBEM01000212.1:0-1103 GCF_001954045.1 Mycobacterium sp. SP-6446
GACCTGGTCGACTTTGCCGAGTCGGCTGGGCTGTCGGCCGTCGCCTACGGGCCCGATACGCGGGAGTGGTGGAGTTCGCACCGCGACTTCTGGACGCGTGTGTTCCGCAAATTCTGGAAGATCCGAGATCTGGTCAGGTCGTGGCGCGACATCGGGCAGTCCGTCACCCGGCACTGGGAGCAAATCACCGCGACACTGCGGACGCTGGCGGCCGGGTCCGACCTGCTGGTCACGTTTCTGAATTTCGAACAGCCCGCCGCCAATGTCGCCGAGTACTACGACATTCCGCTGGCCACCCTGCATCTCGCCCCGGTGCGGGTCAACGGACAGGTCCTGCCATTCCTGTCACCGTCGCTGGGCCGTTACGCGGTGCGGCTGTACGAGTGGGTGAGTTGGCGCGGGGTGAAGAACTTCGATGACGTGCAGCGCCGCGAACTGGGCCTGCCGAAGGCGAGGCGCTCTGCGGCGCGACGCATCACCGAGCGCGGATCACTGGAAATTCAAGCCTACGAAGAAGTTTGCTTCCCGGGGCTGGCCGCCGAATGGGCGAAATGGAACGGCCAACGGCCGGTCGTCGGGGCGCTGACGATGGAGTTGACCACGGACGCCGACGAGGAGGTCGCGTCGTGGATCGCCGCGGGAACACCGCCGATTTTCTTCGGCTTCGGCAGCACGCCGGTCAAGTCTCCCGCCGACACCGTCGCCATGATCGGCGCGGCCTGCGCGCAACTGGGCGAACGGGCGCTGATCTGCTCTGCGGACACCGACTTCAGCGACGCCCCGCATTTCGACCACGTCAAAACCGTCGACGCGATGAATTACTCGGCCGCCTTTCCCGCCTGCCGCGCGGTCGTACATCATGGCGGCACCGGAACCACGGCGGCGGGCCTGCGCGCCGGAGTCCCCTCGCTGATCCTTCCGACGTTCGGCGATCAGACGCTCTGGGGAACTCAGGTCAAAAGACTGAAAGTTGGTTCCGCCCGGCGCTTTTCGAGCACCACCCGCGAATCGCTCGTCACGGACCTGCGCCGGATTCTCGGGCCGCAATGCGTCGCCCGGGCCCGTGAAATCTCTACCCGGATGACCAAACCCGTTGAAAGCGT
>NZ_MBEM01000213.1:0-9233 GCF_001954045.1 Mycobacterium sp. SP-6446
ACCTTCACGGTGAGGCGATTCGCGACGGTTTCCAGCTTTTCGAGACGCACCAGCACGACGGTGTCGCCGGTGGCGTTCAAGTCCGGCGGCTTGATCGGTGCCGCCGATTTGGACAGCAAGTGGACGCCGAATAGCGACAGGCCGTAGACGATGATGAAAGCCACCAGGATGCCGATTACCAACAGCGTGCGCCGTCCCCCCCGTTTGGCGGGAGCATCGGGCGCGGCCTCGGGCGTCGGCGTGGGAGGCGTCGGGGGCGGGGGTGCCGGTGGGGCTTGATGGGTCATCGGTCAGCACCTCCGTGGGATTGCGGTGGCCCGGCGGGCAAGCACACGAGGATTCGATGGTAGCGAACCGGTGCGGTCCGCGCGGAGAATCGAAATTTCCGCGATCAATAGGCAATTTCCGGCGACCGCCGGACGGCTGCTCGCCCCCCAGCGAACCCGTTCATTCGGTGTTGGTTTGCCTGTTAATTCACTGGCGGTAAATGCCTGTGTGTGAAGCACAAGCGATCAGCCGCCGTCAGCGTGCTCGCGGTTGGCGCCATCGCCCTTGCCGGCTGCAGCAACTCCCATGCAACCCTGGCCTATGCCGCCGGGGCCAAGGTGGACTGCGGCGGCAAACAGGCCCTGGCCGCCAGCGGCTCGACCGCGCAGGCCCACGCGATGAGCCGATTCGTCGCGGCCTACACCAAGGTCTGCGCCGGGCAAACGCTCAACTACACCGCCAACGGCTCGGGCGCGGGAATCAGCGAATTCCTCAGCGGCAAAACCGATTTCGGTGGATCGGATACACCCCTCTCGGGCGACCAATACCCCGCCGCCAAGCAGCGATGCGGAGGCGCCGACGCCTGGAACCTGCCGGTGGTCTTCGGCCCGCTGGCCATCACGTACAACCTCAGCGCCGTTGACTCGTTGGTCCTCGACGCTCCCACGCTGGCCAAGATCTTCAACGGCACCATCACGCGCTGGGACGACCCGGCCCTGACGGCGCTCAACGCATCCATGCCCGCGGAGGACATCCGGGTCATCTACCGCAGCGACGCGTCCGGCACCACCGACAACTTCCAGTCCTACCTTCAGGCCGCGTCGGGCGGTGCCTGGAGTAAGGGCGCCGGCAAGATGTTCAACGGCGGCGTCGGCACCGGCGCCGCGGGCAACGTCGGCACCTCGGGGGCCGTGAAAACCACCGAGGGTGCGATCAGCTACAACGAGTTGTCTTTCGCGCTGCAGCAAGGGCTTTACGCCGCCGAGATCAAGACCCCGGCGAGCCGTAGGTCCTTGCGCCCGGTCCGGATCGGCACCGACACCGTCGGCAAGACCATCACCGGCGCGAAGATCATCGGCAACGGCAACGACCTCGTCCTCGACCTTTCGTCGTTCTACAACCCCGCCCAACCCGACGTCTACCCGATCGTCTTGGCCACCTACGAGATCGTCTGCTCCAAGTACCCCAGCCCCGACGTGGCCCAGGCGGTCAAGGCATTCCTGCAGGCGGCCATCGGCCCCGGCCAGATCGACCTCAACAAAAGCGGTTACATCCCGCTGTCGCCCGACTTCCAGGCACGCGTATCCGGCGCCGTCGACGCCATCACCGGAGCCCCGAACCCGCAGTAGGTCAGGTCTTTTGTCGTCGCTCCCGTTGCCGCCACCAACCGACCAGGAAGAGTGCCATCGCGACCACCAGGCCGATCAACACCCACAGCACGACGGCTTGGTCGATCCACGAACCGTACGGTGGGCTGCCGGGCAGGATATTGCGCAGCGGGACAATCGCAAACAGCATCGCGCCGTACCAGGTCGTCATCGGCGGTAAGAACGGGGTCCGGCCCAACGCCACGGGAATGGCCACCCACAACGCCAGCACCGGCAGGGCGATAAGGACCAGGCAGATGCCGACGTCGAAGATCAGCGGCCCCTTGGCCCGGTGCAACGTGATGATCACATTGTCCTGCACGTTCGGGTTGGCATCGTCGGGGTCGTGCACGCGGGTAACGGTGGCGTCCCAGCCGTCGAGCTTCCCGGTGGCTTCGACACGGGCGGGCGCCTTTTCACGGTTGGGTCCGGAGCCGGTGAACACGTCGGCCGCGATGACCTCCGTCTTGTAGGAGTCGAACGGCCAGTTACCGGGATCACCCTGCGCGGCGATGGTGGTGCTGACTTGCGCCGGCGCCTTGCCCACCGGGTACTGCAGGTCCCCCAGGTCGTTCTCCGGATACAGTCGCACCGCGGCATCGGTGGTGAGCACGCCGAAGTTCTTGTCGTACAGCGAATCCTTCGGATAGACAAGAACATTCACCGTCAAGCGGTTGGCGACGGTATCCAGCTTCTCCAGGCGCACCTGCACGACGCTGTCCTCGGCCTCGACCTTGCTCAGGTCCACCGCGGGCAGCGGGGGCGCCGACTTGGCCAGCAGGTGTACGGCGATCAGGGAAAGGACATAGACGACGATGACGGCCACCAGGATCGCGAACGCGATCGCGAGCTGCCGGACACGCCCCCCGGGCGGCGCCGGCGGCGGCAGAGGTCCGGCGGTCATCGAGGCATCACGGGGCCAGATGCTAGCAGCGGCCCCACAACGAAAACGGACTTTCAGGGGATTACTACCGCGAACTGCTGCGTCACGGTCGATTTCGCCGCATCGAAGCCGGGCGCTCCCGCGAGGCCTTCAAGATGGATGACCACCAGGTACGCCCTGGTGTTGGTCCAGATGTGGGTGATGCGGTCGGCGAAGGCTGTGCCGGACCCGATGGTGCCGTTCAGCAGCTGGCTGCTGTAGCCGCAGAACTGGGCCGGTGCGACGGTGAGGCGGACGTCGGGTTTGGCCGTGCGCAGGTCGGTGGCGTAGCGCAGGAAAGCTCCGCCGGGATCGAGGTCCGTCGGGGTGATGGTCACCTTCACCGACATCCCTTCCGGGCCGGTCGATGTCAGCGCCACGTCGCCGCTGCCGGTAGTCGAGTTCCAGCCGTCCGGCAGCGGTGTGACGATCACCGGCGCCACCGGATCCGCCACCGCCGCCCTGGCCATGCTCCCGCTGGTCGGCGGTGGCGGCATGCACGCGACGGCGTTGGGCGGGATGTGGTCGGGCAGGGTGACTTCGACGCCCGGCACCGGCTCGGCCGGATCGGGGGGTCTGGATGTCACCGGGGTGGCGGAACCACCGGTGGTCTTCTCGCAGCCGGCCGCCACGCCCACGCACAGGCAGAGCAGGCCAATACCCAGCTCAGTCGCGCGAAAACGCAAGCGCAACTTCGGCTTCCACGTCGATGTACGGCCGGCCGGACAGGTCGACGTCGACCTGCTTGATGGTGCCACCGGTGAACTCGAACGGCGCCTTGTAGCGACTGGAGACTCCGGAACCGCCGTTGCGCCCGACGGTGATGCCGGCACCGGCCAGCCCGAACGTTCCGGGATGGGTGCTCACATCGGCGAGCGTGCCGACTTCCTTGTCGTCGACGAAGAGCGTGAGGTCACCGAGCGGAGTGTGGCTGTTCGCCACGGTTCCGGTCCGCAGATAGCCGACGCCGAACACGTGCCGGCCCAACGGAACCGGGTCGGACGACGAAACCAGCTGCTGCCTCTCGCCGAGGAAGTTGTAAACGTAGTGCAGGCGACCGTCCTGGATGAACAGCACGTGCCCGCCGTGGGCGCCGCCCTGCTTGAAGAGAACGCCTTCGGCGCCGGTGGTATCCACGGTCACGTCGGCCAGCACGGCAAACGACCGGCCACGGATCTCGGCGGCGGCGCCGATGCCGACGTCCGCGCAGTTCGGATAGTAGGTGTAGCTGGTCCGCTCGCCGACCAGGTACGGACGGAAACGTGTCAGCGTTTCCATCAGGTCCAGATCGGCCAGCGGAAGGCCGTTGTACTTGTCGGCCTCGGAAAACCACAGCGCCTTAAGCTCTTCCAGCTTCTCGGGTTGCTCGGCGGCCAGGTCGTGGCATTGGCTGCGATCGGCCTCGATGTGGAACAGCTCCCAGCGGTCGGCGTCGAAATGCGACCACCCCGCCGGTGTCGCCGCGTGGATCGTGTTGGCGAACCAGCCCTGGTGCCAGATCCCGCGGGTACCCAGCATGGCGTAGAACTGGGTCTCCTTGCCGGTATCGGCGTTCGGATCGGCCAGGGCCGCTTTGAAGCTCACGCCGTCCAGTGGCTTCTGCGGGATGCCCTTGACCAACTCCGGCGGTGTCATGTCCAACAGGTCGTAGACCGTGGGCGTGATATCGCAGACGTTGACATAGGTGTCGCGGACCTCGCCGTGTGCGGCAATGCCGTTGGGCCAGGAGATGATCGCGGTGTCGGCGATCCCGCCTTCATGCGAGGCGTAGCGCTTGAAGAGTTTGTAGGGCGTGTTGAACGCCATCGCCCAGCCGATCGGGTAATGGTTGTAGGTCTCCGGGCCGCCGAGGTGGTCGAACAGTTTCATGCTCTCTTCGACCGTGTCGATGTAGCCGTTGAAGAACTTGCCTTCGTTGACCGACCCGTTCGGACCGCCCTCGCCGCTGGCGCCGTTGTCGGAGATCACCACGATGATGGTGTTGTCCAGCTGGCCGGATTCCTCGAGATAGTCCAGGATTCGGCCGATTTGGGCATCGGTGTAGCTGAGGAAACCGGCGAAGACTTCGGCCATCCGGTTGAACAGCTTTTTCTCCTCGTCGTTGAGCGAATCCCACGGCCGCACAGTGTCCTGCATCGGCCACGCCTGGCCCTGGGGTCCCGTCACGTCCAAATACGGGTTGACGGGCGACAATTCGGTGTCCGGCGGCACGATCCCCATCGACTTCTGCTTTTCCAGCACGATCTCGCGGTAGCGCTCGTAACCCATGTCGAACCGGCCGGCGTATTTGTCGGCCCATTCCTTGAAGACGTGGTGCGGCGCATGACCGGCGCCGGGGCACACGTAGCTGAACCACGGTTTGTCGGGCGCGATCACCTTGGCGTCGCGGATGAACTCGATGGTCTTGTCGGCGATGTCCTTCGACAGGTGATAGCCGTCCTCCGGCGTGCCGGGCGGATTCACCGGGTGGTTGTCGTACACCAAGTCGGGATACCACTGGTCGGTCTCGCCGCCCAGGAATCCGTAGAACCGTTCGAAACCGCGCGAGGTCGGCCAGTGCCGCTTGGTCGACGCCATGCTGGACTCTTCGAGCGGCGTCAGATGCCACTTGCCGACGCAGTAGGTGTTGTAGCCGCGTTCGGCGAGCGCTTCGGACAGCAGCGCGGTGTCGGGCGGAATGCGACCGTTGCAGTTCGGGAAGCCGTCGGTGAATTCCTCGATGGTGGCCATGCCCACCGTGGTGGCGTTGCGACCGGTCAGCAACGACGCACGGGTCGGTGAGCACAGCGCGGTGGTGTGGAATTGGGACAGGCGCACCCCGCGTTCGGCGATCCGCGTCATGGCGGGCATCTCGACCAGGCCGCCGAAGCAGTCCCAGGTCGCGATGCCGGTGTCGTCCCAGACCAGATAGAGGATGTTCGGCGAGTTCGGTGGCGCGGTCGGCGCGGCGTACGGACCCCAGTCCGGCTCCGAATCGCGAATATCCAGCTCGATTTTGCCCTGAAAGGCTCGGGAGTCAGTCGACATGCGCCGAGCGTAACGCCACTGCGAAGATCGCGATCTTTTTTCGCCGTGGCGTTACGCTCGATGTCGCTTCGGGGCTACTTGGCCTTTTCCAAGATCTCGACAAGCCGCCAGCGCTTGGTCGCCGAGGTCGGGCGCGTCTCCATCAGCGCGACCCGGTCTCCGATACCGGCGGTGCTGTTCTCGTCGTGCGCCTTGACCTTCTTGGTAGTCCGGATGATCTTGCCGTACAGCGGGTGCCGCATGCGGTCTTCCAGCTCGACCACGATGGTCTTCTGCATCTTGTCGCTCACCACGTAACCGATGCGCGTCTTGCGCCGGCCCCGGGTCTTCGGGGCGGCCGGTGTGTGCTTGGGACCCTTGTCCGTCGAGGCGGTGTCCTGTGCGGCGGCGCGCTTAGGAGCGGCCTTCGCCGCCGCTTTCGCCGGGGCCTTTTTTGCGGCGGTCTTGGACGCGGTCTTGGATTCTGCCATCACGATTCCTTACCGTCGGGCCCGGAAGCCAGGCCCAGTTCTCGTTCGCGCAGCACGGTGTAGACGCGCGCGATTTCGTGGCGCACGGTCCGCAACCGGCGGTTGTTGTTGAGCTGCCCGGTCGCCATCTGGAAGCGGAGGTTGAACAGCTCCTCCTTGGATTCGCGCAGGCGCTCGGTCAGCTCGTCGTCGGTGAGCTCACGCAGTTCGCCAGGCGAAATTCCCACTGCCATCAGAACTGATCCTCTCGGGTAACGATGCGTGCCTTGATCGGCAGCTTGTGGATCGCGCGGGTGAGCGCCGCACGGGCGGTCTGCTCGTTGGGGTAACTGAGCTCGAACAGGATCCGGCCCGGCTTGACGTTGACAATCCACCACTCCGGCGAACCCTTACCCGAACCCATCCGGGTTTCCGCGGGCTTCTTGGTCAGCGGGCGGTCGGGGAAGACGTTGATCCACACCTTGCCGCCACGCTTGATGTGGCGGTTGATCGCGATACGCGCGGACTCGATCTGCCGGTTGGTGACGTAGGCGTGCTCGAGCGCCTGGATGCCGTAGTCGCCGAAGTTCACCTGGGTGCCGCCGCTGGCGATGCCGCGCTGCCGGGGATGGTGCTGCTTGCGGTGCTTGACTTTGCGGGGAATCAACATGATTCAGCTCTCCGTGCTCTGCGGTTCAACGGGCGCCGCGGCCTCGGGGGCGGGGGTTTCCTCGGCGCCCGCAGCGCGGCCGGCCTCGGTGCTGGTCGCCGTGGTGCCCGACGCGCCACTGCGGCGCGGACGGGTGCCCGAGGGCCGCTCGCGGCGCGGGCGGTCGGCGCCCGCCGGTGCGGCGGCTGCCAATTCGCGCTTGCCGCCGACGATGTCGCCCTTGTAGATCCACACCTTCACACCGATCCGGCCGAAGGTGGTCTTGGCTTCGTAGAGGCCGTAGTCGATGTCGGCGCGCAGGGTGTGCAGCGGCACGCGGCCCTCGCGGTAGAACTCCGAACGGCTCATCTCCGCGCCGCCGAGGCGCCCGGAGCACTGCACCCGGATGCCCTTGACGTTGGGCTGCCGCATCGCCGACTGGATGGCCTTGCGCATCGCGCGGCGGAACGCCACCCGGTTGCTCAGCTGCTCGGCGACGCCCTGGGCCACCAATTGTGCTTGCGACTCAGGGTTTTTGACCTCGAGGATGTTGAGCTGCACCTGCTTGCCGGTCAGCTTCTCCAGGTCGGCGCGGATCCGGTCGGCCTCGGTGCCGCGGCGGCCGATGACGATGCCGGGACGCGCGGTATGGATGTCCACCCGGACCCGGTCGCGGGTGCGCTCGATCTCCACGTCGGCGATCCCGGCGCGCTCCAGGCCGGTGGACAGCAGCCGACGGATCGCGACGTCTTCCTTGACGTACTCGGCGTACTGCTTGTCGGCGTACCAGCGCGACTTCCAGTCGGTGGTGATCCCGAGCCGGAAGCCGTGCGGATTGATCTTTTGGCCCACTAGTCGGAGCCTCCCTTCGCTTCAGAAGTCTCTCCGGCTTCCGCGGATTTGCCCTCTGGTTTGACCGCAGCCTTCTTGGCGGCCGCCTTCTTGGCCGGGGATTTGGCCGCCGATTTCGCGGGAGCCTTCTTGGCGGGAGCCTTGTTGGCCGGCGCCTTCTTGGCGGCGGCCTTCTTGGCCGGGGCCTTCGCGGCGGCCTTGCTGGCCTCGGCGCGGCGCGCCCTGGTCGACTTCGCGGACCGCTGGTCCCTGGCGGGCCGGCTCTCCACCACGACGGTGATGTGGCTGGTGCGCCTGCGGATTCGGAACGCGCGGCCCTGGGCGCGCGGACGGATGCGCTTGGAGGTGGGGCCCTCGTCGGCGTAGACGGTGGCGACCACCAGGGTCGCCGGGTCCAGTCCGTTGTTGTTCTGCGCGTTGGCCGCGGCGCTCGCGATCACTTTGGCGACCGGTTCACTGGCGGCTTGCGGGGCCCAGCGCAGGATGTCCAGCGCGTCGGCCACCGAGCGGCCGCGAACCAGGTCGATGACCCGGCGCGCCTTTCTCGGCGACACCCGGACGAACCGCGCCTTGGCGACCGCCGAGGGAAATTCCGTAGTGGTGCTCATCGACGCTTGGCCTTTCGGTCGTCCTTGATGTGCCCCTTGAAGGTTCGCGTCGGCGCGAACTCACCGAGCTTGTGGCCGACCATCGCCTCGGTGACGAACACCGGGACGTGCTTGCGCCCGTCGTGCACGGCGAAGGTGTGGCCGATGAAGTCCGGAATGATCGTCGAACGCCTCGACCAGGTCTTGATGACCTGCTTGGTGTTCTTCTCGTTCTGCGCGTCCACCTTCTTGAGCAGGTGGTCGTCGACGAACGGACCCTTCTTCAGGCTGCGTGGCATGGTTCGCTACTCCTACCGCGAGTGCTTCTTGCCGGTGCGCCGGCGCCGGACGATGAGCTTGTTGCTTTGCTTATTCGGGTGGCGGGTGCGGCCCTCGGGCTGACCCCACGGGCTGACCGGGTGACGGCCACCGGAGGTCTTGCCCTCGCCACCGCCGTGCGGGTGGTCAACCGGGTTCATGACCACACCGCGGACGGAAGGACGCTTGCCCTTCCACCGCATGCGACCGGCCTTGCCCCAGTTGATGTTTGCCTGCTCGGCGTTGCCCACCTCGCCGACCGTTGCGCGGCAGCGCACGTCGACCCGGCGGATCTCGCCGCTGGGCATGCGCAGCGACGCGTAGCTGCCCTCCTTGCCGAGCAGTTGGATGCTCGACCCGGCCGACCGCGCGAGCTTCGCGCCACCGCCCGGCCGCAGCTCCACGGCGTGGACCAAGGTACCGGCCGGGATGTTGCGCAACGGCAGGTTGTTGCCCGGCTTGATGTCGGCGTTGGCACCGGACTCCACCACGTCACCCTGCGAGAGCCCTTGCGGCGCAATGATGTAGCGCTTCTCGCCGTCAAAGAAATGCAGCAGCGCAATGTTCGCGGTGCGGTTCGGGTCGTACTCGATGTGCGCGACCTTGGCGTTGACACCGTCTTTGTCGTTGCGGCGGAAGTCGATCACCCGGTAGGCGCGCTTGTGACCGCCACCGCGGTGGCGGGTGGTGATCCGGCCGTGGGCGTTGCGCCCACCATGACCGTGCAGCGGGCGCACCAACGACTTCTCCGGCTCCGACCGCGTGATCTCGGCGAAATCGGACACGCTGGCGCCG
>NZ_MBEM01000214.1:0-1607 GCF_001954045.1 Mycobacterium sp. SP-6446
GTGCCCGAATCGGTGGTTCGCTCGCCGGGGCACTTGCACGCCTTGCTCATTCGCGAACAGGTCAGCGTGTTGAGCCAGACCCCGTCGGCGTTTTACGCGCTGCAAACGGTCGACGCGCAATCTCCGGAGCTGGGCGACCAACTCAAGCTCGAGACGGTTGTGTTCGGCGGTGAAGCGCTGGAGCCGCAGCGCGTTGGGACCTGGTTGGACAATCACCAGGGCCTGCCGCGCCTGATCAATATGTACGGCATTACCGAGACGACGGTGCACGCGTCGTTCCGCGAGGTCATTCACAGCGATGTCGACAGCGCGGCAAGTCCTATCGGGGTGCCGTTGGCGCATCTGGGCTTTTTCGTGCTCGACGGCTGGTTGCGACCGGTGCCCGCCGGGGTGGTCGGGGAATTGTATGTGGCCGGTGCCGGGTTGGCGTATGGCTATGTGGGCCGCGCGGGGTTGACCGGATCGCGGTTTGTGGCTTGCCCATTCGTCGGCGCCGGCGCGCCAGGAACACGTATGTATCGCACCGGCGATGTGGTGTGTTGGGGTTCCGACGGGCAGTTGCGGTATCTGGGGCGCGCCGACGAGCAGGTCAAGATCCGCGGCTATCGCATCGAGCTCGGTGAAGTGCAGGCCGCGCTGGCCGCGGTGGACGGGGTGCAGCAGGCGGTGGTGATCGCCCGCGAGGACCGACCCGGTGACAAGCGATTGGTCGGGTACGTGACCGGGACCGCGGATCCGGCGGCGGCGCGCGCGAAGCTGGGCGAGCGGTTGCCCGAATACATGGTGCCGGCCGCGGTGGTGGTGGTCGATGCCCTGCCGATGACGGTCAACGGCAAGCTCGACAAGCGTGCGCTGCCGGCGCCGGAGTATCAGGACGCCGGCGGTTACCGGGCTCCGGCCACCCTCACCGAGGAGATCGTCGCGGGGATCTATGCCCGGGTGCTCGGGCTGGAGCGGGTCGGGGTCGACGAGTCGTTCTTCGAGCTCGGCGGGGATTCACTGTCGGCGATGCGGGTGATCGGCGCGATCAATTCCGCTCTGGACGCCGGACTTTCGGTGCGTGCCCTGTTCGAGGGGCCCACGGTCGCGCAGCTGACGCCCCGCATCGGTGCGGGCGGGGACGGGCTGGAGCCGTTGGTGGCCGTCGACCGGCCGGCGATGATCCCGCTGTCGTTCGCCCAAAACCGGTTGTGGTTCCTCGACCAGATGCAGGGGCCGTCCCCGCTCTACAACATGGCGGTGGCGTTGCGGCTGCGCGGGCGCCTCGACGCCGACGCGTTGGGTGCGGCCCTCGCCGACGTGATCGGCCGCCACGAGAGCCTGCGCACGCTGTTCCCGGCGGTTGACGGAACCCCCCAGCAGTTGGTTATTCCGGTGGAGCGGGCCGATTTTGGTTGGGACGTGGTCGAGGCGACGGACTGGCCGGAAAGCCGGCTGCGGGAGGCCGTCGGCGCCGCGGCACGGTACGCATTCGACCTCGCCGCCGAAATCCCTTTGCGGGCAATGCTTTTCCGGGTAGCGGATGACGAACACGTGCTGGTGGCCGTGGTACACCACATCGCCTCCGACGGGTTGTCGGTTGGCCCGCTGGTGCGTGACCTGGGCGT
>NZ_MBEM01000215.1:0-30737 GCF_001954045.1 Mycobacterium sp. SP-6446
AGAGACAGGCCGCCGCGCCTGTGCGTCGTCACCCGCGGCGCTCAGGCGGTGCTGGCCGGCGATGTCCGGCAATCCGCGGGCGATACGCACCACATGCTCCACGTACTCGCGGCCAAGCAGCGGGGAGTGGTCGTCGGAGTGACCGTTTTTGGGTCCGGCGAGGATCACCACGCCGGTGAATCCCGCTGCGCGCAAATGATTTTCGAGCTGCGCAGTGTTTGCCGCGTGGTCGGCGCCCTGCGGCCAGCACATCGTGGTGCATGGCGCGCCATGGTGTTTCAGCGCGTCGGTCAAACTGGTGGCCACCACGTCCGCAGTGGTGGTGGTGCTGATCAACAGCCACGCGCCGGGGTCGGCGTATTCCGCCTCGGGCAATTCCCGCTGCTGCCACTCGATGGTCAGCAGCCGCTCGTCGAGCACCCGCTGGTGGTGTGCGCTCTCCGGGACTCCGGAGCCCAAGCGGAGGCCCCGCACGACCAGCAGGATTGCCCCGTGCTCGTCGAGCACGTCGATGTCGGCCTCGATCCCGGTGGCGTCGGCTTTGGTCACCCGGGTGAAGCAGTAGCGGGCATTGCGAGCGGCACCGTATGCGCGTAGCCGCCGGACGCCCAGCGGCAACGCGAGCACCTGCCCGGCCATGGCCTCGACGTCGGGATGCGCCGCGACGGACTGGAAACACGCGTCCAGCAGAGCCGGGTGCATGCCGTATGCGTCTTGTTGCGAACGGATTTCGCGGGGCAGCGCGATCTCGGCCAGCACGGTGTCGGACGCCGTCTCGTCGATGTGCACGGCGCCCAGGCCGGTGAACGCCGGACCGTATTGAACGCCACGCTCGCCCAGGCGCGTGCGCACCGCGGCGCCATCCTCGCGGCGGCCATGCGCGGCCAGTAGCGCGGCAACATCGAGCGCGGGCGGTTGCCCATGCTCCGCGGCGGACAGGACCGCGGTAGCTTGCCGCGCTTGCTCGCCGCCCTGATTTGTCTCCACGGTGAAGTCGGCGACGCCCGGCGACGACAACGATGCCGAGGTGTCGACCGTGGTCTGCTCATCGAGCAGCAGCGCCTGCTCGAACACGATGTCGCGGACCTCGGAGGTCTCGCCCAGCACTGTCTGCGCGGCCATCAGCGCCATCTCGCAGTACGCCGCACCCGGAAGCACGGCGACGTTGCGGATCTGATGATCGCCTAGCCACGGTTGGGCGGCGGTGCCGACGTCGGCCTGCCACACGTGGCGCTCCGGTTCCTCGTGCAGGCGCACGTGCGGGCCCAACAGCGGATGTACCGAAACGGTGCAGCCACCGTGCGTGGGGGATTCCGGGCCGTCGTGGCTCAACCACAACCGGCGGTGCGTCCAGGTCGGCAGCGGCGCGTCGACCAGGCGCCCGGTCGGGTAGAGCACCGAGAAGTCCACCGCCGCGCCCGCACTGTGCAGATCCGCTACAAAGCCACGCAGCCCGTACGGCAGCGCTTGTTCGCGCCGCATACCCGCCAGAGCCGCCACCGGGACATCGAGGCTGCGGGCCGTCTGGTCGAGAGCGTGGGTGAGAAGCGGGTGCGGTGCCACCTCGGCGAAGACCCGGTGGCCGTCCTGCATGGCGGCTTGCACGGCCGTGGCGAACCGGACCATGCGGCGCATGTTGTCCGCCCAATATCGGGCATCGCACACCGGTTGTTCGCGCGGGTCGAACAGGGTCGCCGAGTAAAACGGAACCTCCGGTGTCCTCGGGTCGAGCTCTGCGAGCGCGTCGGTCAGGTCGTCGAGGATCGGATCGACTTGCGGCGAATGAAAGGCGACATCGGTGGGGACCTCGCGGGCCATGACGTCGCGCTGCTCCCAGGCCGTCACCAGCTCGCGAACCGTCTCGGCCGCGCCGGCGATCACCGACGACTGCGGCGAGGCCACGATCGCCACCACGACGTCGTTGATACCGCGGGCCATCAGCTCCGAAAACACTTGCTGGGCAGGCAATTCCACCGACGCTGTGGCACCGGCGCCGGCGACGCGGGACATCAGCCGCGAGCGGCGACAGATGACACGCACCCCGTCTTCCAGCGACAGCGCGCCCGCGGCGACCGCCGCCGCGGCCTCACCGAGTGAGTGGCCGATGACCGCGCCGGGGCGCACTCCGTACGCCCGCATGGTGGCCGCCAGCGCCACCTGCATCGTGAACAGCGTCGGCTGAATCCGGTCTTGACCCGTCACGACCTGAGGCGACGAGATCGCGTCGGTCACCGAGAACCCGGATTCGAGGGCGATCAGCGGCTCGGCTTGCGCGACCGTGGCGGCGAACACGGGTTCGTTCGCGAGCAACTGCGCGCCCATTCCCGCCCACTGCGAACCCTGGCCGGAAAATACCCACACGGGTCCGCGGTCGTCCCGTCCGACCGCGGGCTGATACGGCATGCCGCCATCGGCGACGTCGCGCAAAGCCTTGGTCAGCTCCGGCAGGGTGCTCGCGACGACGGCCGTTCGCACCGGGCGGTGCGCGCGCCGACGCGCCAGGGTATAGGCCAGATCCGGTAGCGCCACGTCGTCGTGTTCCTGCACCCACTCGGCCAGGCGACCGGCGGTGCGGTGCAGTTCCTCGGCGGAGGTGGACGACAGCGGGAACAGCAGTGGCGTCGCCGGTTCGGCCGGGATGTCCTCGGGCTCAACGGCTTCGGGGGCCTGTTCCACAATGGCGTGCACATTGGTTCCCGACAACCCGTACGACGACACCGCCGCCCGCCGGGGTGTGTCCGCCGCCGAGTTGGTGGGCCACGGCGTATTAGCCTGCGGCACAAAAAGTTCGGTCTCAATTCGGGCAAGCTCGTCGGGCAGGCGGGTAAAATGCAGATTCCGCGGAACCACACCGTGGTCAAGCGCGAGGATCGCCTTCATCAGCCCCAGCGTTCCGGAGGCGGCCTGGGCATGGCCGAAGTTGGTCTTCACCGACGCCAGCGCGCAGGGACCGTCGACGCCGTAAACCTTGGCCAGGCTGGCGTATTCGATCGGGTCGCCCACCGGCGTGCCGGGGCCGTGCGCCTCGACCACGCCGACCGTGCGGGCATCGACACCGGCCGCGGCCAACGCCGCCCGGTACACCGCGGTCTGCGCGGTCTCCGACGGCGTCGCGATGTTCACGGTATGACCGTCCTGATTGACGGCGGTGCCGCGCACCACCGCCAGGATCCGGTCACCGTCTCTTAGCGCGTCCGGCAACCGCTTGAGCAACACCACGACGCAACCCTCGGCCGATACGAACCCGTCGGCCTCGACGTCGAAGGCGTGGCAGCGTCCGGTGGGCGACAGCATGCCCTCGGCCGATCCCGAGGCGAACTTCCGCGGATCCAACGCCACCGTGGCGCCGCCGGCCAGCGCGAGGTTGCTTTCGCCATCGTGCAGGCTGCGACAGGCCAGGTGCACCGCGGTCAGGCCGGACGAACATGCGGTGTCCACCGTCAGCGCGGGACCGTGGAGCCCCAGCGTGTAAGCGATCCGTCCGGACGCCAGGCTGAAGCTGTTGCCGGTGAACCCGTACGGCCCCTCGGCGGTGTGCGCGTCGGCGGCCAGCAGTTGGTAGTCGCCATGCGTCAAGCCGACGAACACACCGGTCGGCGAGTCGGTCATCGCCTCCCGAGTGAGCCCGGCGTGCTCCATGGCCTCCCAGGAGGTTTCCAGCAACAACCGGTGCTGGGGGTCCATCGCCGTGGCCTCGCGCTCGTTGATCCCGAAGAACTCGAAATCAAAGCCGGCGACGTCATCGAGGAACCCGCCCCACTTCGATACCGACCGGCCCGGCACACCCGGCTCGGGGTCGTAGTAATCGTCGGCGTCCCAGCGGTCGGGCGGAACTTCGGTGACCAGGTCATCGCCCCGCAGCAACGCCTCCCAGAGCTGTTCCGGGGAGTCGATGCCGCCGGGAAGCCGGCAGGCCATGCCGATAACGGCAACCGGAGTGACCGGTGTGGCGCTCATAGTGGGCGACGAACAGGCCGAATCTGAGCGAGACGACATGCCGCTGCCTCCTGACGGCAACGGCTAACTAGCTTGTTCGCTGCTTGACGCAATACGTGGCCCCTCCCCGGCCATCGAGGGTGCCCACGTTCGCTCAATTGACGTTGCCCGGTGTCAGGAGCTTTCCCGCACGTCAGCCGCCCCGATAGCAGGGGCGACATTATTATCGGCGTGCGCAGCGCGCAGGGAATTCGCCGAACCGTTATCTAATCGTGATGTTCGTTGCTGGATCCTGAATCCCGCCCGTACGTGGAATGCTCACCCCATGACCACAGCCCGCGTGCCCGGACTGCCGCTCGGCGAGGCCAAAGCCGCCGCCGACGAGGCGGCCGTGCCGAACTACATGGCCGAACTGTCCATATTTCAGGTGCTGCTGAACCATCCCCAATTGGCGCGCGCCGTCAACGACCTGCTCGCCACCATGTTGTGGCACGGCGCCCTCGACTCACGGCTGCGCGAGCTCGTGATCATGCGGATCGGCTGGCTCACCGCATGCGACTACGAGTGGACGCAGCACTGGCGCGTCGCGTCGGGGCTTGGCGTGACGGCCGACGACCTGCTGGGCGTGCGCAACTGGCGCGAACACGACGGGTTCGGGCCCACCGAGCGGGCGGTGCTGGCCGCGACCGACGACGTCGTGCGCGACGGCGCGGTGAGCGCCGAGAGCTGGGCGGCGTGCGAACGCGAATTGCAAGGCGACAAAACGGTTCTCATCGAACTCGTCACCGCCATCGGTGCGTGGCGCATGGTCGCGTCGATTCTGCAGAGCCTGCAGATCCCGTTGGAGGAGGGCGTGGCCAGCTGGCCGCCGGACGGCCGCGCGCCCGGGTCCGCAATCGATTGACATATCCATCAGTAATTCCTAGCGTCGGGCGATGCGAACCAGAGTCGCCGAGCAGCTCGGCGTTGAGTTCCCGATCTGCGCCTTCAGCCACTGCCGCGACGTCGTCGCGGCGGTCACCAACGCGGGGGGATTCGGAGTCCTCGGGGCGGTCGCGCACAGCCCGCAACGGCTGGACAGCGAGCTCACCTGGATCGAGGAGCAGACCGGGGGCAAGCCCTACGGGGTCGACCTGTTGTTGCCGCCCAAGTACGTCGGAGCCGACCAGGGCGGAATCGACGCCAAACAAGTCGCCGCGCTGCTGCCCGAGGAGCACCGCGCGTTCGTCGACGACCTCCTTACCCGCTACGGCATCCCGGCGACCGCCGAGCCGCCGCGCGCGCCGTCCGGCGGCGGGCTCAACATCTCGCCCAAGGGCTACGAGCCGCTGCTCGACGTGGCATTCGGCCACGACATCCGGCTGATAGCAAGCGCGCTCGGCCCGCCCCCGGTCGACCTCGTCGAGCGCGCCCACGACCACGACGTGCTGGTGGCCGCGCTCGCGGGGACCACGCAACACGCGCGGCGGCATGCCGCCGCCGGCGTCGACCTGATCGTCGCGCAGGGCACCGAGGCCGGCGGGCACACCGGTGAGGTGGCGACCATGGTCCTGGTTCCCGAAGTGGTGGATGCGGTGTCGCCGACGCCGGTGCTCGCCGCCGGCGGGATCGCCCGGGGCCGCCAGATCGCGGCGGCGCTGGCCCTGGGGGCCGAGGGCGTGTGGTGCGGATCGGTGTGGTTGACCACCGAGGAAGCGGAAACCGCCCCGGTGGTCAAGGAGAAGTTCCTCGCCGCCAGCTCCTCGGACACCGTGCGGTCGCGGTCGATGACCGGCAAGCCCGCGCGGATGCTGCGCACGGCCTGGACCGACGAATGGGAGCGGCCCGACAGCCCCGACCCCCTCGGCATGCCGCTGCAGACTGCGCTGATCACCGAATACCAGGTGCGCATCAATCAGGCCGCCGCCCACCCGGGCGCCAAGGCGCGCGAGCTCGCCACCTACTTCGTCGGGCAGGTCGTCGGTTCACTGGACCGGGTGCGCCCGACGCGCTCGGTGGTGCTCGACATGGTCGAGGAGTTCATCGACACGATCGGGCGGCTGGAGGACCTGGTCGAGAAGTGAGCACCACGACGCGCCGGCGCACTCGCCCGAGTTTGACGGTCTTCCGCCCTTCGTGCATCATCGTGACGGCACCTCGTTAGGTGAGGCGTCTACACGAATACAGGCCACTGACCCCGAACGTCCAAAGACGCCCCGGGTCAGGACAGCTCCTCCTGGCTTAAGGGTTGAGCCCAGGTGGCTTCCGGCTCGGATTGTTTCCGGCCAGGACACGTCGTGTAGTGCCGAAGCTCTGACGAGTGGGGTGCGGATCTCCGACGGTCGTCGGTTTCTGTACTCCTTTGTGCGCGCAGGTCGTGCGGGTGGCCGCACGCATCGTTGCCGTTGAGGAGGTGAGGGACGTATGAGCTCCAGCGATAGTCCGGACCGAAGTCCGCGCTCCGTTCCGTCCCGATCCGGCCTCCGGCGCGACGCTCTCGGCTAGCCGTCGCAACGCCAATCGGCTTACCGGCCAAGCATTCTCGGATCGGAACCAGTACGGGACGGGACACGTCCATCCAGCTAGTCCTCGTTCGAATTCCGTCTAGGAGGCGACCATGACCGCAGCCCTGCCCGACGAACTGGCAACCGCGGCACCCAAGCCCGCGCTGACGGTCGTGCGCGCCGACACGCCCGTCCACGTCCCCGCGCCCAAGAAGGTGACCAGCCGCGTCGACGTGCCGATCCTCGGCCCGGGCGCCGACCCGCTGGTGAACGGCGCCGCCCGTCTGTTGAGCATTCCGCTGCGTCACGCCTACGCGGCGCTGTGGCGCGCGGGCGTGCTCGAAGTCCGCGCCTGATCCACCGGCTAGAATCGGCGCAGCGGCATCGATCCGGCCATCACCGGGGAGCCTTCGGAAGAACGGCCATTGCAGCCCAGTAGAACCGAACGGGTAGGCCCGTCATAGCCGTCACGAGCGGTCGCGCGGCAGCGCGGCAAGCGGGGTGGTACCGCGGCGCTCGCGCAGCTAGCGCGTCGTCGTCCCCGGCCTGAGAACTGGCACAGGGAGACGACGCATTGACCTACCCGAAGTTGGCCGCCGGGGCACCCGACTTCCCGGCGCTCGAACTCGAGGTCCTCGAGTACTGGGCGCGCGACGACACCTTCCGGGCCAGCATCGCCCGCCGCGACGGCGCCCCGGAGTTTGTGTTCTACGACGGCCCGCCGTTCGCCAACGGCCTGCCCCACTATGGGCACCTGCTCACCGGCTACGTGAAAGACATCGTCCCGCGTTACCACACCATGCGCGGCGCCAAGGTGGAGCGCCGCTTCGGCTGGGACACGCACGGGCTGCCCGCCGAGCTCGAAGTCGAACGTCAGCTGGGCATCACCGACAAGTCCCAGATCGACGCCATGGGGATCGCGGCGTTCAACGAGGCCTGCCGCGAATCGGTGTTGCGTTACACCGACGAATGGCAGGCGTATGTGACGCGCCAGGCCCGCTGGGTCGACTTCGACAACGACTACAAGACGCTGGACCTGTCCTACATGGAGTCGGTGATCTGGGCGTTCAAACAGCTGTGGGACAAGGGCCTGGCCTACGAGGGCTACCGGGTGCTGCCGTACTGCTGGCGCGACGAAACCCCGCTGTCCAACCACGAACTGCGGATGGACGACGACATCTACCAAAGCCGCCAGGATCCCGCGATCACCGTCGGATTCCGGGTACCCGACGGCGAATTGGCCGGCGCCTACTTGCTGGTGTGGACGACGACGCCATGGACGCTGCCGTCGAACCTCGCGGTTGCGGTCAATCCGGACGTGACCTATGTGCAGGTGAAGGCCGGCGATCGCCGCCTGGTGCTCGCCGAGGCGCGCCTGGGGGCCTACGCCCGCGAGCTGGGGGAGGAGCCTGAAGTACTCGGCACCTACCGCGGAGCCGACCTGCTCGGCACGCACTATGTGCCGCCGTTCCCGTATTTCACCGACCCAGAACCGGGACGGGCCAACGCTTTTCAGGTGCTGCCCGGCGACTTCGTGACCACCGAGGACGGCACCGGAATCGTGCACATGGCGCCGGCGTATGGCGAGGACGACATGGCCACCACCGACAAGGTGGGCATCGAACCGGTCACCCCGGTCGACTCGAAGGGCCGGTTCGACGCCACCGTCCCGGACTATCAGGGCCAGCACGTCTTCGACGCCAACGCCCAGATCATCCGCGACCTGAAGAACCAGAGTGGCCCCGCGGCCGTGAACAAGCCGATCCTGCTGCGCCACGAAACCTACGACCATCCCTACCCACACTGCTGGCGGTGCCGCAATCCGCTGATCTATCGCGCGGTGTCGTCCTGGTTCGTCGCGGTCACCGAATTCCGCGACCGGATGGTGGAACTCAATCAGCAGATCACCTGGTACCCCGAACACGTCAAGGACGGCCAGTTCGGCAAGTGGTTGCAGGGCGCCCGCGATTGGTCTATCTCGCGAAACCGCTACTGGGGCACGCCGATTCCGGTGTGGAAGTCGGACGATCCCGCCTACCCGCGCATCGACGTCTACGGAAGCCTCGACGAGCTCGAACGCGACTTCGGGGTGCGGCCCACCAACTTGCACCGGCCCTACATCGACGAGCTCACCCGGCCCAACCCCGACGACCCCACCGGTCGCAGCACGATGCGGCGGATCCCCGACGTGCTCGACGTGTGGTTCGACTCGGGCTCCATGCCGTATGCCCAGGTGCATTACCCGTTCGAAAACGGCGACTGGTTCGACGGCCACTATCCGGGCGACTTCATCGTCGAATACATCGGCCAGACTCGCGGCTGGTTCTACACGCTGCACGTGCTGGCCACCGCGCTGTTCGACCGTCCGGCGTTTAAAACCTGTGTGGCGCACGGGATTGTGCTGGGCTCCGACGGCCAGAAGATGAGCAAGTCGTTGCGCAACTACCCGGACGTCACCGAGGTGTTCGACCGTGACGGCTCCGACGCCATGCGGTGGTTCCTGATGGCGTCGCCGATCCTGCGGGGCGGCAACCTGATCGTCACCGAGCAGGGCATCCGCGAAGGCGTGCGGCAGGTCCTGCTGCCGCTGTGGAACGCCTACAGCTTCCTGGCCCTCTACGCGCCGAAAGTCGGTGCCTGGCGCACCGATTCGGCGCACGTGCTGGACCGCTACATCCTGGCCAAGCTCGCGGTGCTGCGCGACGAACTCAGCCGGTCCATGGACGTATGCGACATCTCCGGGGCCTGCGAGCAACTGCGCCAGTTCACCGAGGCACTGACGAATTGGTATGTGCGAAGGTCGCGTTCGCGATTCTGGGAAGAAGACGACGACGCGATCGACACCCTGCACACCGTGCTCGAGGTAACCGCGAGGCTCGCGGCCCCGCTACTGCCCCTGACCACCGAGATCATCTGGCGCGGGCTGACCGCGGAGCGGTCGGTGCACTTGACCGACTGGCCCCAGCCGGACGTGCTGCCCGCCGACCCGGAGCTGGTGGCCGCGATGGATCAGGTCCGCGAAGTCTGTTCGGCCGCGTCGTCGCTGCGCAAGGCCAAAAAGCTGCGGGTGCGCCTGCCGCTGCCGAAACTGACCGTGGCGGTGGAGAACCCGCGGCGGCTGGAGCCGTTCGTCGACCTGATCGCCGACGAGCTCAACGTCAAGCGTGTCGAGCTGACCGACGCGATCGACACCTACGGCCGGTTCGAGCTCACCGTCAACGCGCGCGTCGCCGGCCCGCGCCTGGGCAAGGACGTGCAGGCCGCCATCAAGGCGGTCAAGGCGGGGGAGGGCGTCGTCAACCCCGACGGCACCCTGACCGCGGGCCCCGCGGTGCTGCAACCCGACGAGTACAGCTCGCGCCTGGTCGCCGCCGACCCGGAGTTCACCGCGGCCCTGCCCGACGGGGCCGGGCTCGTCGTCCTCGATGGCACGGTCACCGCGGAGCTGGAGGCCGAGGGTTGGGCCAAGGACCGGATCCGCGAGCTGCAGGAACTACGCAAGTCGACCGGGCTGGACGTGTCCGACCGCATCAGCGTGGTGATGTCGGTGCCCGCGGAGCGAGCCGACTGGGCCCGCGCCCACCGAGACCTCATCGCCGGGGAGATCCTGGCCACCAGCTTCGAGTTCGGCGAGCCCGCCGAGGCGGCGGAGATCGGCGACGGCGTGCGGGTGGCGATCGCCAAGGCCTAGGACCGGGCCGGCGCCGGGGCCGGGAAAGGCTCCGCAAAAAAGTTCCGAAAAAAGTGTCCGGGTGACCACCGGCGGCTGCTCATACCTGTGAATGCGACCCAAAGGGGGCCGCGACCACAGTTAAGGAACAGGCCATGAGCACCATCGAAGACTCCCAGTCGGCTACCTTCAGGGCGGTCCCGCGCGACGACCTGACCGTCGCGGCTGCCCCGCACCAAGACCTGACCGTCGCCGCGAGCCCGCACGAGGACCTGACCGCCGCCGAGGCGTGGGCGTCGAGCCCGCTGGGCGATCCGGCGATCGAGGACGGATCTCTCCACACCCCCGCGCACGTCGAGGACCGCCTTACCGCGGAGTCCGAGGACGACCTCCCCGCGGAGCCCGCGCAGCGGCGATGGTGGGGAGCGAACGCGCTGGTGGTGGCGGCCGTGATCGCCGCGCTTGGATTGGTCGCCGGGTTCGGGGTGATGCTCGTCGCCGGGACGAGTCCGAAGCCCAAGCCGGCCGTCGTGGCTCCGAACTCCAGTGTCGGTTCGGTGGCGCCCCAGACGCCGAATGTGGCGCCACCGCCGCCGGTCGCCCCGGCGCCGGCCGCGGTCGTTCCCCCGGCCGACGC
The DNA here is from genome assembly GCF_001954045.1 of Mycobacterium sp. SP-6446. Lineage (NCBI taxonomy): Bacteria > Bacillati > Actinomycetota > Actinomycetes > Mycobacteriales > Mycobacteriaceae > Mycobacterium > Mycobacterium sp. SP-6446. Next base: position 10,727 of record NZ_MBEM01000215.1, read on the forward strand.
GGGTCCGGCAGGGCCGATCGTTCCCACCAACGTGAACGTTCCGGCTCCCGTCGTCACCGTGCAGGCGCCCCCGCCCGCCGACCCTGGCCCGCCTCCGGCCGACGGCCCGAGCGCGCCTCCGGTGATCGTGCCCATACCCATCCCGGTGCCCGTGTATCCGGATAACCCCAGCGGTGGCAACTCCGGCAGTGGCAACTCCGGTAGCGGCAACTCCGGTAGCGGCCAGTCCGGCAGCGGCAACTCAGGTGGCAAGCCCAGCGGCGGCAACTCCGGTAGCGGCCAGTCCGGTAGTGGCCAGTCGGGCAGCGGTCAGTCGGGCAGCGGTCAGTCGGGTAGTGGCAATTCGGGTGGTGGCAAGCCGAGCGGTGGCAACTCGGGCAGTGGCCAGTCCGGCAGCGGCCAGTCGGGTAGTGGTAATTCCGGCGGTGGCAAGCCGATCGGCCCCAAGCCGGGTGGCGGCATTCCGGTGCAATCGGCGCCAACGCAGTGCCTGGCCTGCCACCAACTGCCCCCGCAGAACAAGAAGTAGTAGTAGCGGTGAAGGCCGGACGGTATGGTCCGGCCTTCACCGTGCTCTCCCGCAAGAAATCTGACTAACCAGCGCCAACTCAGCAAAATGCGCGCACACTTAGCGGATGCGCCGGGCCCCGCGCGATGGGTCCCCGGCGCCGGATTGGCTGGAGCAACGTCATGACCGCACTGCCCGACTGGAATATGGCAGGCGACGCCGAGCTGGCTGGCGCGGCCGTCGCGGGCGACCGCGCCGCCTTCGCCGGAATCTATGACCGCTACGCCGACCGGCTGCACGACTTCTGCGTCGGCATGGTGCGCGACCGCGACGCCGCCGCCGACTGCGTGCAGGAGGTGTTCTGCACTGCGGCGGCCCAACTGTCGACGCTGCGCGACCCCGACAAACTGCGCCCATGGCTCTACGCCATCGCACGCAACGAGGCCCTGCGGTGTCTCCGGCTGCGTCGCCGCGAAAACGTCTCCGACGAGCTGCCCGAGGCGCAGTCCTTCGATGCCGGCCCGGATACGCTCGCACGCCGCACCGAACTGGCCGACCTGGTCGCCGAGGCCGCCGGCGGTTTGTCCGACCGGGACCGCACGGTGCTGGAACTGAGTTATCGCCACGGCCTGGACGGGCCCGAACTGGCGGCCGCGCTCGACGTCAGCCCCGACAACGCCACCAAGCTGGTGTCGCGCATGCGTGACATGGTCGAACGGTCGCTGGGTGCCTTGCTGGTCGCCCGCCGCGCGCAGCGCAATCCCCAGGGCTGCCCGGAGCTCGGCGCGATCCTGGCGAATTGGGACGGCAAGTTCACCGTCCTCCTGCGCAAACGTGTGGCGCGGCACATCGACTCCTGCAGCACCTGTGAGCGGAAGCGTCGCGACCTCGTCACCCCGGCCGCATTGCTGGGTGTGGCCCCGATATTCGTCGCGGCGCCCTGGTGGCTACGCGGACAGACCCTGACCAAGGTCCAGCTGACATCCGCCGACAGCCCCATGGGCGCGGACACCGGAGATTCGCACCCGGACGCGGCTACCGAAGCTCTCCACCAGCAGGGCGGCGCCGGCGCGGGTCAACCCGGCGCCGCGGCGAGCCGTCGCACGCGCCACATCCAGGCCGCCACGGTGCTGGCCGGCATCGTGTTCGTCGCCCTCGGATTGATGTTCCTGCTGCTGCACCACCAGAAAACCGCGGTGGCCCCGTCGGACGTCACGGTGAACACACCCCCGCCCGCCGGACCCAACACACCACCGGCGGCGATCACAGCGCCGCCGCCCCAAGCGCCGCCGCCGCAGCCGCACCCGAACAACCTGGGGCCGGTCAACCTGCCCCCGCAGCTGCCCGCCAACCCGCCGCCACCCGCGGCCCCGATTCCGAATTCCCCGCTCCCGCCGCAGGCCCCACCGCCGCCCGTCGTCGTGCCGGTGCCGCTGCCGGTTCCCCTCCCGCCGCCGGTGCGGGTCACACCCCCGAGCTATCCGGCCTCGCCGCCGACAACCACGACGACGATCCCCAAGCCGATCCCGCCGAGATACCCGCCGTCGTCGTCATCGCAGGTCCCCGTTCCCCCTCGGGGGCCGATCGGGCGCATCAACTGATCACGAACGCGAGCGCAGCGCGCGGTGGGCATGCGCCCAGAACGGCATGCCCGCTGCGACCGTCGCGCCTGTGGCGATGACGCCGATCGCGACGTCGACGCTCTCGCGCCCTTCGGTCGCCCAGTAGACGTCCTTGAGGTCCAGCAGCAGGGCCAGCTCGTCGACGATCAGTGCGTTGGCCGAGCCGAAAGCGACCGCGGCCGCCGGGTGGCGGCGTTGCTTCTCCGTCCCGCGCAGGCCGACCGCCGCCACCGTCGCCAGTAGCGCGATGCCGATGTTGTAGTGATGAAAGTGCTTGCCGCCCAGGCTGACACCGCCCCCCGAGGGACCGTGGCCCGCGCGGATCCAGTGGGTGAGGGCTCGCACCCCGACGAAAGTGACGGTGAACGACAACCACGCGAGAATCGTCGCCTGCTCGCCGGGTTCCAGCCGCTCGTCCCACTGGTGGCGCAGCCGGGCCAGTCGCGATGACGGCGCGTTTTCCATCAGGCGGCCTTGACCGCGCGCCAGCGCTGCCTGCCGGTGCCGACCTTGACGTCCACGTCGCGAAAACCCGCGGCGCGCAAGCGATCCGGCAGCGTCTCCGGCGGAATCGGATTGCAGGTGTCGCGGAAATGCAAGATCGAAAGCACCACCGACGGCACGCCGTCGCTGCCGGCGAAGACGCCGCCGGGCCGGAGCACCCGGAACGCCTCGGCGAACAACCGGTCCTGCAATTCCGCGGTCGGGACATGATGCAGCATGGTGAACGACACCACCGAGCTGAACTCGTTGTCCGGCAAGCCCGTATCGGTGCCGTCGCCGTTGATGATGCGGGCCCGATCGCCGTAGAGCCGCTGCAGCCGCTGTGCCATCGGGGCATCGATCTCAACCGCGGTGAGCTTTGGCGTCTTGTCGACCAGCACCCGTAGGAATGCGCCGTATCCGGGTCCGATCTCCAGCGTGTTGTCGCCCAGTTCCACGTCGGCGAGCACGGTCGGCAGCAGGTGGGTTTCCACTTCCTTCGCCCAGCGGTTCGAACTGCAGCACCACCTATGGCAGAGGTTCATGGCCATGTCACCGACGGTAGACCAACAGCCCCAATAGCATCGAGGGTTGTGGAGTCCCGCTGGGTGCTGCACCTGGACATGGACGCGTTCTTCGCCTCCGTCGAGCAACTCACCCGACCGACCCTGCGCGCGCGGCCGGTGTTGGTCGGCGGGTTGGGTGGGCGAGGCGTGGTGGCCGGCGCGAGCTATGAGGCGCGGGTGTTCGGCGCCAGGTCGGCCATGCCGATGCATCAGGCCCGCCGCCTGGTCGGCGTGACCGCGGTGGTGTTGCCGCCGCGCGGCGTGGTGTACGGGGTGGCCAGCCGGCGGGTCTTCGATGCCGTACGCAGCCTGGTGCCCGTCGTCGAGCAGCTGTCCGTCGACGAGGCCTTCGGTGAGCCGCCGCAGCTCGCCGGGGCGTCCGCCGACGACGTCGAGGCGTTCTGTGAGGACTTGCGGCGGCGGATTCGCGACGAGACGGGCCTGATCGCCTCGGTCGGCGCCGGCTCTGGCAAGCAGATCGCCAAGATCGCGTCCGGCCTCGCCAAACCCGACGGCGTCCGGGTGGTGCGGCGCGCCGAAGAACAACCGCTGCTCGGCGGGTTGCCGGTGCGCCGGCTGTGGGGCATCGGCCCGGTCGCCGAGGAGAAGCTGCACCGGCTCGGCATCGAAACGATCGGGCAGCTCGCCGCGCTGACCGACGCCGAGGTCGCCAACATCCTGGGCGCGACGGTCGGCCCGGCGCTGCACCGCCTGGCCCGCGGCATCGACGACCGCCCGGTCGCCGAGCGCGCCGAGGCCAAGCAGATCAGCTCCGAGTCCACCTTCGCCGTCGACCTGACCGGCCTGGAGCAACTGCGCGACGCGATCGACCCGATCGCCGAGCATGCGCACCAACGCCTGCTGCGCGACGGCCGCGGCGCCCGCACCGTCACGGTGAAGCTGAAGAAGTCGGACATGAGCACGCTGACCCGCTCGGCGACGTTGCCCTACGCGACCACCGAGGCCGGCGCGCTGATCGCGGTGGCCCGGCGGCTGCTGCTCGATCCGCGCGACATCGGGCCCATTCGGCTTGTCGGCGTGGGGTTTTCGGGCCTCAGCGACGTGCGCCAGGAATCGTTGTTCCCCGACCTGGAGCTGTCGATGTCAGAGGAACACCCCGCAGAAACTCCAGAAACCGCGACCGAGGCGATGTTCGCGCCGCCCGACGAGCCCTCGCGCTGGCGCATCGGTGACGACGTCGCCCATCGCGAGCTCGGGCACGGTTGGGTGCAGGGCGCGGGCCACGGCGTTGTCACGGTGCGATTCGAGACCCGTGGCTCCGGCCCGGGCCAGGCCCGCACGTTTCCCGCCGACACCGACGAGCTCACCGGCGCCAACCCGGTCGACTCCCTGGACTGGCCGGACTATGTCGGCGCGCTGCAGGCCGCCGCTGAGGTGTCAGCCCCAGCGGTCGACGACGTCGGCGACGGGTAGCCCCGCGGCCAACGCGGCCATCAACAACACCCGGGCCTGGGCAGGTCGCAGCCGCGGCACCATCACCGCGCCGGCCGCCACCAGGTCGTGCCCCGGGCCGTACCCCGCGGCGACCCGCGCCCCGGCGACCCGCGTGGACACCGCGACCACGACGCCGTTGCGGCAATGGCGGCGCACGCCGTCGATCACCGCGGCGCCGGCGTTGCCGGAACCCAGCGCCTCCAGCACGACGGCGCGCGCCCCGGCTTCGACAAACGCGTCCAGCGCCACCGAGTCACTGCCCAGGTAGGCCGCGGCGATGTCGACCCGCGGCGCGTCCGCGGCGCTCAGATCACCGAGATACGGGCGCGCCTTGTCGCCCGTCAGCGCGGTGTCACCCGAGCTGCTGCCGAGCACCCGGCCGGCGAAGCCGCTGAGGTCGGCGGTGGCCACCTTGTGCAGGCCCAACGGCTGCAACACCCGGCCGGCGAACGACACCAGCACGCCCAGGCCACGGGCGGCCGGGCTGGCCGCCAGCGCCAGCGCGTCACGCAGATTGCCCGGGCCGTCGGCGTCGGGGGCGTCGGCGCTGCGCATGGCGCCGGTCAGCACGATCGGGACCGTGCCGTCGTAGGTGAGGTCCAGCCACAGCGCGGTCTCCTCGAGCGTGTCGGTGCCGTGCGTGATGACCACGCCGTCGGCGCCGCCGTCGACTGCGGCGCGCACCGCGGCGCGAATCCGATCCCAATCGGGCAGTGTCAGCTCCGAGCTGTCGACCGCCATCAGGTCGACGACGTCGACGTCCAGGCCGGAGGTCAGCGCCGACCCGCTGTGGCTGGGACGGCGCACGCCGTCGGCACCGGTGCTCGTCGATATCGTGCCGCCGGTGGCGACGACGGTGAGGCGGCCCATGGTGGGATCATCCCGCATGCGTTGTCGGCCTTAGGGGATGATGGGGGGGTGTCCGAGGAACCAACGGGAGACATTGACGACAGCGTGGAGCCCGCGGCCGGCGAGCAGCACAACCCCCCGCGGCGGCTGCGCCTGCTGCTGACGGTCGCGGCGGTGGTGCTGGTGCTGGACATCGTGACCAAGGTGCTCGCCGTCAAGCTGCTGCCCCCGGGCCAGCCCGTGTCGATCATCGGCGACACGGTCACCTGGACGCTGGTGCGCAACTCGGGGGCCGCGTTCTCCATGGCAACCGGATACACCTGGCTCCTGACGCTGATCGCGACCGGCGTCGTGGTCGGCATCTTCTGGATGGGCCGGCGGCTGGTGTCGCCCTGGTGGGCGGTGGGACTCGGGATGATCCTCGGCGGCGCGATGGGCAACCTGGTCGATCGCTTCTTCCGGGCACCCGGGCCGCTGCGCGGACACGTGGTGGACTTCCTGTCCGTCGGCTGGTGGCCGGTGTTCAACGTCGCCGACCCGTCGGTGGTCGGCGGCGCGATCCTGCTCGTCGCCCTGTCTATTTTCGGCTTCGACTTCGACACCGTGGGTCGGCGCAAGGCCGACGGGGAAACCGGCAGCCGGGCCAAGGCCGACCGGCGCTGATGGCATCCGAGCGGTCGATGCCCGTTCCAGAAGGGCTGGCGGGCATGCGCGTCGATGCCGGGCTGGCGCGCCTGCTGGGACTGTCCCGCACCGCCGCGGCGGCCCTCGCCGAGGACGGCGGCGTCGAACTGGACGGCGTGCCGGCCGGGAAGTCCGACCGTCTGGCATCCGGCGCCTGGCTGCAGGTGCGCCTCCCGGATGCGCCGGCGCCGCCGGAGAACACGCCGGTCGACATCGAGGGCATGACGATTCTGTATTCCGACGACGACATCGTCGCGGTCGACAAGCCGGCCGCGGTGGCCGCGCACGCGTCGGTGGGCTGGACCGGACCCACGGTGCTCGGCGGCCTGGCCGCCGCCGGTTACCGCATCACGACGTCGGGCGTGCCCGAGCGGCAGGGCATCGTGCATCGACTCGACGTCGGCACCTCCGGGGTGATGGTCGTGGCCATCTCCGAGCGCGCCTACACCGTGCTCAAGCGCGCGTTCAAACAACGCACGGTCGACAAGCGCTACCACGCACTGGTGCAGGGACATCCGGATCCGTCCAGCGGGACGATCGACGCGCCGATCGGCCGGCACCGCGGCGGCGAGTGGAAGTTCGCCGTGACGAAGGACGGCCGGCACAGCCTCACCCACTACGACACCGTCGAAGCGTTCGTCGCCGCCAGCCTGCTCGACGTTCATTTGGAAACCGGTCGCACCCATCAGATCCGGGTGCATTTCGCCGCGTTGCATCACCCGTGCTGCGGCGACCTGGTCTACGGCGCCGATCCGAAGCTTGCGAAAAGGCTTGGGCTGGAACGTCAATGGCTGCATGCACGCTCTTTGGCATTCGCCCATCCGGCCGACGGCCGGCGCATCGAGATCGTCAGCCCCTATCCGCCGGACTTGCAGCACGCGCTGGATGTGTTGCGCGACGAGGGCTGATCGGCGCTCAAACGCCCAACGGGATTCGCCGAGCCTGTAATTTTGCAGGCCCTGTCTCGCACTTCTTCTGCAGAATTACAGGCTCGGCGGGTGCGGAGACCCGAGTATCACCCCGACTTGCGGGCCTCGACTAGGACGCGGGTGGGGTGGGCGACGAAGGAGCCCTCGGTCTCGATGAGCTCGTGCAGTTCCCGGAGTCGCTCGCGATAGCGGTCGACGCTGAAATCCGGCACCGTCCAAACCACTTTGCGCAGGAAGTAGACAACCGCGCCGATGTCGAAGAACTCGGCGCGCAGCCGTTCCATGCGCACGTCGACGATCTCCAGACCCCCGGCTTGGATCTGCGAGCGGACGGCGTCCGGGTGAAATTCGGCCCATTTCTCCGGCTGCGGTCCGATGAAGTACTCGACCAGCTCGCCCATCGTGGCGGGTCCGATGTGCTGCGCGAAGTAGCTGCCCCCGGGCCGCAGCACCCGAGCGATCTCGGTCCACCACACCGAGACGGGGTGCCGGCTGGTCACCAGGTCGAACGACTGATTGGCGAACGGCAACGGCGGCTCGTCGCGCATCGCCACGACCACCACGCCGAGCGGATGCAGCAGCTTGGTCGCGAGCGCGGCGTTCGGCGGCCACGTCTCGATCGCCGCCATCGTGGGCGGAAAGGGGCTCGCGCCGGCCAGCACCTCCCCGCCACCGGTGTGAATGTCCAGCGCGGCCGACACGGTCGCCAAGCGGTGGCTCAGCAGGCGTTGATAGCCCCAGGACGGCCGTTCCTCGGTCGCGCGGCCGTCGAGCCACGAGAAATCCCAGCCGTCGACCGATACCGAATCGGCTTCGGCCACCAGGTCGTCGAATGTGCGAGACATGCCTGAAATTCTCGCCACAAACGGGACGCCACGTCGATAGTGAGCCCCTAAACCTTGGCGGCGGCGCTCTCCCCGGACGCGATCTCGGGCGCCAGCGGCGCTACGGCGCCGAGTATCTCGGTCACCGTCGAAGAAGGCACTCCGGCGGCGGTCAGCGCGTCGGCCAGATGCCCGGCCACCAGACCGAAGTGATACATGGTGATTCCACGGCCCCGGTGCACCTCTTTCATCGGTGCACCCGTGTAGGGCTCGGGCCCGCCGAGGGCGGCGGCGAAGAACTCGACCTGCTTGCCTTTGAGGCGGTTCATGTTCGATCCGGCGAAGAAGCCCGACAATTGAGCATCGGCAAGCACCCGAACGTAGAAGTCCTCGACCACGACTTCGATCGCCTCATGCCCGCCGATCCGGTCGTAGATGCTCGCCGGCTGGGGCTCGCGGAAGCGCGCCAGTAATCTCATGTCACCAGGGGATCATCGCGGCGTTGCCCGTCAGTTAGTGTGCGATCACACCCGGATTACTCGCTGTAACAAGCGGATTGCCGCTATCTCCGGTGCGCTTGCCCGCAATCTGCAGCCAATCGCCGAGCTATGTCCTAGGTTGGCTTTATGGCCTACGTCACAGGAGCGACGCCCGATGAATCTCGGTGACCTGACGAACTTGGTGGAAAAGCCGTTCGCGGCGGTCTCCAACATCATCAATACCCCCAACTCCGCCGGGCGATATCGGCCCTTCTATTTGCGCAATCTGCTCGACGCGGTGCAGGGCCGCACGCTCGAGGACGCGGTCGACGGCAAGACCATCCTCATCACCGGGGGATCGTCGGGCATCGGTGCGGCCGCGGCGAAGAAGATCGCGGAGGCGGGCGGGATCGTCGCGCTGGTCGCCCGCACGATGGAAAACCTGGAGAAGGTCGCCGACGAGATTCAGGGCGACGGCGGAACCGCTCACGTGTACTCGTGCGACCTGACCGACATGGACGCCATCGCGGGGATGGCCGATCGGGTGCTCGACGAGCTCGGCGGCGTCGACATCCTGGTCAACAATGCGGGCCGCTCCATCCGGCGCTCCCTGGAGCTGTCCTACGACCGCATCCACGACTACCAGCGGACCATGCAGCTCAACTACCTCGGCGCGGTCCAGCTCATCCTCAAGTTCATTCCGGGCATGCGCGAGCGCGGCTTCGGGCAGATCATCAACGTGTCCTCGGTCGGGGTGCAGACCCGCGCCCCGCGCTTCGGCGCCTACATCGCGAGCAAGGCGGCGCTGGACAGCCTGTGCGACGCGCTGCAGGCCGAAGTCGTCAACGACGACATCAAGTTCACCACCGTGCACATGGCGCTGGTGCGCACGCCGATGATCAGCCCCACCAAGATGTACGACAAGTTCCCGGCGCTGACACCGGATCAGGCCGCCGGCGTGATCACCGACGCCATCGTGCACCGGCCGCGACGGGCAAGTTCACCGTTCGGGCAGTTCGCCGCCCTCGCCGATGCGGTCAACCCCGCCGTCATGGACCTGGTGCGCAACCGCGCCTTCGGCATGTTCGAAGACTCCGACGCCGCCAAGGGCGGCGAATCCGCAACCGACACAAAGGATTCGAAGCAATTCGACAAACGGAGCGAGACGTTCGTGCGGGCGACGCGCGGGATCCATTGGTGACACCATGAGCCTTCCGAAACCCGACACTGACACCACCGTCGTCATCACCGGCGCCTCCTCCGGCATCGGCGCCGAACTGGCCCGCGGCCTGGCGCGCCGCGGCTTTCCGCTGCTGCTGGTCGCGCGCCGCCGCGAGCGGCTCGACGAACTCGCCAACGAGGTGGGCGCGGAGTACTCGGTCGCGGTCGAGGTGCTGCCGCTGGACCTCAGCGACCTCAAAGCCCGCACAAAATTGGCGAACCGGCTGAGCAGCGAGCCGATCGCCGGCCTGTGCAACAGCGCCGGTTTCGGCACCAGCGGCGTCTTCTACACGTTGCCGCTCGAACGGGAGAGCGAGGAGGTCACGCTCAACGCGCTGGCGTTGATGGAGCTCACCCACGCCGTCCTGCCCGGCATGGTGGAACGCGGGGCGGGGGCGGTGCTGAACATCGCGTCGATCGCGGGATTCCAGCCGATGCCCTTCATGGCGGTGTATTCGGCCACCAAGGCCTTCGTGCAGACGTTTTCCGAAGCCATCCACGAGGAGCTGCACGGCTCGGGCGTGTCGGTCACAGTGCTGTGCCCGGGACCGGTTCCCACCGAGTGGGCCGAGATCGCGAATGCCGAACGCTTCAGCCTTTCCATTGCGCAGGTCTCACCCTCCGACGTCGCCGAGGCCGCGATCGGTGGGATGCTTGCGGGCCGGCGCAGCGTCGTGCCGGGCGTCGTGCCGAAGGTGGTCAGCACCAGCGGCCGCTTCGCGCCGCGAAGCCTGCTGCTGCCCGCGATCCGGATCGGCAACCGATTCCGCGGGGGGCCCAGCCGCTGATGGCCGCCGTTGACATGACCGCCGACATGCCGATGAGCCCGCAGGACATGTGGGATCACGTGTCGGATCTCTCGGACTTGGGCGAGTGGCTCGTCATGCACGAGGGCTGGCGCAGCGAGCTGCCTGACGAGATCGCCGAGGGCACCCAGATCGTGGGCGTGGCGCGGGCCAAGGGCATGCGCAATCGGGTGACCTGGACCGTGACGAAATGGGACCCGCCCCACGAGGTCGCGATGTCCGGTGCGGGCAAGGGCGGGACGAAATACGGTGTCACCCTCACCGTGCGGCCCACGAAGGACGGTTCCACCCTGGGTCTGCGTCTTGAGCTGGGCGGACGTCCGCTGTTCGGTCCGGTGGGATCGGCCGCTGCCCGCGCCGTCAAGGGCGACGTGCAGAAGTCGTTGCAGCTGTTCGTCGAGAAGTATGGGTGACGGCCGGCGACGACACGCTAGCCACGCCGCTCCGGCACGAAAACGCGCCGGCGAGGCATCCTGGACGGGTAGCCAGAAACGTCTTGAGACACACTTCCCCGACACGCCCGGATGCGTCGGTGCTCGGTCATAGACTGGCGTCCCTATGAACTCCTCCTTCGTGCACCTGCATAACCACACTGAGTACTCGATGCTGGACGGTGCCGCGAAGATCACGCCGATGCTCGCCGAGGCGGAACGGCTGGGAATGCCCGCGATCGGCATGACCGATCACGGAAACATGTTCGGCGCCAGCGAGTTCTACAACGCGGCGACGTCCGCCGGGATCAAGCCGATCATCGGCGTCGAGGCCTACATCGCGCCGGGTTCACGCTTCGACACCCGCCGGGTCACCTGGGGTGACCCCAGCCAGAAGTCCGACGACGTCTCCGGCAGCGGCTCCTACACGCACCTGACGATGGTGGCCGAGAACGCGACGGGGCTGCGCAACCTTTTCAAGCTGTCCTCGCTGGCCTCCTTCGAGGGCCAGCTGAGCAAGTGGTCGCGGATGGATGCCGAGCTGATCGCCGAGCACGCCGAAGGCATCATCATCACCACCGGCTGCCCGTCCGGGGAGGTGCAGACCCGGCTGCGGCTGGGCCAGGACCGCGAGGCGCTGGAGGCCGCCGCCCGGTGGCGCGAGATCGTCGGGCCCGACAACTACTTCCTCGAGCTGATGGACCACGGCCTGGAAATCGAGCGCCGGGTGCGCGACGGGTTGCTCGAAATCGGCCGCACGCTGGGCATTCCGCCGCTGGCCACCAACGACTGCCACTACGTCACCCGCGACGCCGCGCACAACCACGAGGCGTTGCTGTGCGTGCAGACCGGCAAGACGCTGTCGGATCCCAACCGGTTCAAGTTCGACGGCGACGGCTACTACCTGAAGTCGGCCGCCGAGATGCGCCAGATCTGGGACGACCAGGTGCCCGGCGCCTGCGACTCCACGCTGCTGATCGCCGAGCGCGTGCAGTCCTACGCCGACGTGTGGGCCCCGCGCGACCGGATGCCGGTCTTCCCGGTTCCCGACGGGCACGACCAAGCCTCCTGGCTGCGGCACGAGGTGGACGCCGGGCTGGCCCGCCGGTTTGCCGCCGGCGCCCCGGACGGTTACGAACAGCGGGCGGCCTACGAGATCGGCGTCATCTGCGACAAAGGCTTCCCGTCGTACTTCCTGATCGTCGCCGACCTGATCAACTACGCGCGCTCGGTGGGAATCCGGGTGGGCCCGGGCCGCGGCTCGGCCGCCGGATCGCTGGTCGCCTACGCCCTGGGCATCACCGACATCGACCCGATCCCGCACGGGCTGCTGTTCGAGCGGTTCCTCAACCCCGAACGCACCTCGATGCCCGACATCGACATCGACTTCGACGACCGCCGCCGCGGCGAGATGGTGCGCTACGCCGCCGACAAGTGGGGCTCGGACCGCGTCGCCCAGGTCATCACGTTCGGCACCATCAAAACCAAAGCGGCGCTGAAGGATTCGGCGCGGATCCACTACGGCCAGCCCGGCTTCGCGATCGCCGACCGGATCACCAAGGCGCTGCCGCCGGCGATCATGGCCAAGGACATTCCGCTGTCGGGCATCACCGACCCCAACCACGAGCGGTACAAGGAGGCCGCCGAGGTCCGCGGGCTGATCGAAACCGACCCCGACGTGCGCACCATCTACCAGACCGCCCGCGGCCTGGAGGGCCTGATCCGCAACGCCGGCGTACACGCCTGCGCGGTGATCATGAGCAGCGAGCCGCTGACCGATGCCATCCCGCTGTGGAAGCGGCCGCAGGACGGGGCCATTATCACCGGCTGGGACTACCCGTCGTGCGAGGCCATCGGCCTGCTGAAGATGGACTTCCTGGGCCTGCGCAACCTGACGATCATCGGCGACGCGATCGAGAACATCAAGGCCAACAAGGGAATTGACCTCGATCTGGAATCGGTGCCGCTCGATGACAAGGCCACCTACGAGCTGCTGGGCCGCGGCGAGACCCTGGGCGTGTTCCAGCTAGACGGCGGGCCGATGCGCGACCTGCTGCGCCGCATGCAACCGACCGGGTTCGAAGACGTCGTCGCCGTCATCGCGCTGTACCGGCCCGGCCCGATGGGCCAGAACGCGCACAACGACTACGCCGACCGCAAGAACGGCCGCCAGGCGATCCGGCCCATTCACCCGGAGCTGGCCGAACCGCTCGAAGAGATCCTGGCCGAGACCTACGGCCTGATCGTCTACCAAGAGCAGATCATGCGCATCGCGCAGAAGGTGGCCGGCTACTCGCTGGCCCGAGCCGACATTCTGCGCAAGGCGATGGGTAAGAAGAAGCGCGAGGTGCTCGACAAGGAGTACGAGGGCTTCGCGGCGGGGATGCAGTCCAACGGGTTCTCCGCCGGCGCCATTAAAGCGTTGTGGGACACCATCCTTCCGTTCGCCGACTACGCATTCAACAAGTCACACGCCGCGGGCTACGGCATGGTCTCGTACTGGACCGCCTACCTCAAGGCCAACTATCCCGCCGAGTACATGGCCGGCCTGCTGACCTCGGTGGGCGACGACAAAGACAAGGCGGCCGTGTATCTGGCGGACTGCCGCAAGCTCGGGATCACGGTGTTGCCGCCCGACGTCAACGAGTCCGGCCTGAACTTCGCGTCGGTGGGCCAAGACATCCGCTACGGCTTGGGGGCGGTGCGCAACGTCGGGGCCAACGTCGTGACGTCGTTGATCGGCACCCGTTCCGACAAGGGCAAGTTCACCGATTTCTCGGATTACCTGAACAAGATCGACATTTCGGCGTGCAACAAGAAGGTCACCGAATCGCTGATCAAGGCGGGCGCGTTCGATTCGCTCGGGCATGCCCGCAAGGGCCTGTTCCTGGTCCACACCGACGCCGTCGACTCGGTGCTGGGCACCAAGAAGGCCGAGGCGATGGGGCAGTTCGACCTTTTCGGCGGGGGCGATGCCGGCACCACGGACGCGGTGTTCACCATCAAGGTGCCCGACGACGAGTGGGAGGACAAGCACAAGCTGGCGCTGGAACGCGAGATGCTGGGGCTGTACGTGTCCGGGCATCCGCTCAACCGGGTGGCGCACCTGCTGGCCGCGCAGGTCGACACCGCCATCCCGGCGATCCTCGACGGCGATATCCCCAATGAAACCCAGGTGCGGGTGGGCGGCATCCTGGCTTCGGTGAACCGGCGGGTCAACAAGAACGGAATGCCCTGGGCGTCAGCGCAATTGGAGGACCTCACCGGTGGCATCGAGGTGATGTTCTTCCCGCACGCGTATTCCGCCTACGGCGGCGACATCGTCGACGACGCGGTGGTGCTGGTCAACGCCAAGGTCGCGATCCGCGACGACCGGATCGCGCTGATCGCCAACGACCTTGTGGTGCCCGACTTTTCGAACGCCCAGCCGGACCGGCCGCTGGCGGTCAGCCTGCCCACCCGGCAGTGCACGCTGGACAAGGTGAGCGCGCTCAAGCAGGTGTTGGCCCGGCACCCGGGGACCTCGCAGGTGCATCTGCGGCTCATTAGCGGGGATCGCATCACGACGCTCGAGCTGGACGCCTCGCTGCGGGTGACGCCCTCGCCGGCGTTGATGGGCGACCTCAAGGAGCTGCTCGGCCCGGGCTGCCTGGGGGGCTAGATCCGCCGCTTCGGCCGCTTCGCCCCCGCCGAGCGTGCGCTGAGGGCGCCGTCAGTGCACACCACACGCCGTAGACGCACACTCGTCGAACGCCATGCGGCTAGGACGGCAGGGCGCGCTCGACGATCTGCGTGAGCTCCGCGGCCACCTGATCCAGCGGCTCGATGCTGCGCTGAGCGCGGCACATGGCCACGGTTCCTTCGACGGCCGCGACGATCAGGGTCGCGATGCGCTCGGCCTCCGGGGCGTTCACACCGTGCTCGCGCATCGATTCGGCCAGCAGCGCTGTCCAATGGCCGAAGGCGACGGCTGCGGCGTCGCGAGGTGCGGTCTGCCCGTCGGGCAGATCTTCAACCGAAACCGCGAGAACCGGACAGCCGGCGTGAAACTCACTGTTCAGCACCACGTTTCGCCACATTCGTAGAAATTCCTGCAGTCCGGCAACCGGGCCGGCCCGCAGCTCTTTGGTCAGAATGCGGACGGTGAGGTCGTCTGCCCATTGCACCGCCTCGGCGGCCAGGTCGTATTTCCCGCCGGGGAAGTAGTGGTACGTCGAACCGAGCGGGGCGCTGGTGTGCTTGGCCAGCTCTCGCACGCTGGTGGCGTTGAGCCCGCGCCGGCTGATCATGTCGGCGGCGCCGACCACCATGCGTTCGCGAGCGACAGAGTTCTCCGGCATGCCGACCTCCTTGCTATAACGTCCGTTATAACATACGGTGAACCGCTATAACGAGCGTTATAGCGAGGAGGTTCCGTGCGAAGTCTGATGTTCGTCGCCCCTGGGCAACTCCGTTTCGATGATGTCGATGATCCGACGATCCTCGCGCCGTCCGACGCGCTGGTGCGCCCGCTCGCGGCCACGACCTGCGACCTCGATCACCACGTCGTCGCCGACAAGACCCCGTTCTCGGGCCTGGGGCCGTTCCCGCTCGGCCACGAGTGCGTCGGCACCGTCGTCGAGGTCGGCCCCGACTGCACCGACGTCAGCGTCGGGGATGTCGTCGGCGTGGCCTGGCACATCGCGTGCGGCACCTGCGCGCAATGCCGACTCGGGCACCCCGTCCGCTGCCTGCGCCACGGCGACGCCCAGTACGGTCTTCCGGTCAACGGGTTCTGGGGCGGAACGTTTTCCGAGCTGATCCGCGTGCCCTACGCCGACTACAACCTGGCGCCGTTACCGGCCGGGATCGACCCAATACACCTGGCGTCGATCGGCGACAACCTCGCCCTGGGCTGGGAAACGGTCATGCCGACCATCGCCGGGATCGACGACCCGCAGGTCGCCGTCTTCGGCGGAACGGGATCGATCGGCCTGTACTGCGTCGACGTCGCCGTCCACTGCGCCGGCGCGCGCACCGTCTACTACGACGACGATTCCACCCGCATGGCCGTCGCCGAAAAGCTCGGTGCGGAGGTGTGCGACGTCAACGGCAAGCGGGAGAAGGACTTTCACGTGGCGGTGGACGCGACGGCGGACCCCGACCGCCTGCGAAAGGCCCTGCTCTCCGTCGTGCCCGAGGGCCACGTCAACAGCGTGGGCATCTACTTTCAAGACGTGACGCTGCCGCTGTTGCAGCTGTACCTGCGCGGCGTCCACTTCCACAACGGCAAGGGCCAAGCCCGGCCGAACATGACGCCCACGCTCGACGCCGTCGCGGCGGGGACGCTGCACCCCGAGCTAATCACCAGCGGGATCTACGCCTGGGACGACATCCCCGGCGTCCTGACTTCGGACACCCCCGGCCACAAGCCCATCTTCGTGCTGGACAGCTAGGTCGGGAGCTGCAGCGCCGCTTGGTGGTCGTGGGTGGGGATGATCCTCACCGTATGCCGTGCGAGATGAAGTCGCTGCAGTGTTCGGAAGGTCTGCTCGCGGTCCTCGTCCACCAAAACGCCGGGGTAGCTTGACTTTTGCCGGACCTTCTCGATCTGCAAGTGGTGCCACGCCGCGTCGCCGGCGATCAGGATCCATCCCTGCCCGGTGTGGACGAGCACCCCGATGCTGCCCGGCGTATGTCCGGCCAGGTCCACCAGGATTACCGAACTGTCCCCGAACAGGTCGCGGCTTCTGCCGAAGGTCAGCACCGGCGGACCGTCCAGCTCGTATTCGATGACGGGCCGATCGCGCAGCGAGTCGCGGACGCCGCCGACGGGGGCGAGGGGCCCGGAACCGATCCACTCCCTTTCGACGCGGTGCAGGTGGACGGGCAGGTCGGGCATGTCCAGCAGCCCGGACACGTGGTCCCAGTGGGCGTGCGTGGGCAACGCGAAATCCAGTCGAGGCGTTTCGGGCAGCCCGGTCAGGGCCGTGATCGTGGGGATGGTGTCGGCGGGCGGGCGGACCACGGCGCGCAGGACCGCGGGCAGCTGGGCGATCGCCCGGTGCTCGACGTCGAGGCACACCGCGGGGTCGACGATGAACGTTGCCTCCGGATGCGTGACGACGAACGACGTCAGCGAGTTCTCGATGCGGGCGGGCTTCCACGTGCCCTCGACAATCGCGGCGGTCGGCACCAAACGCGGCACTTGCGGCAGCGCCCGCACGCCCACGGCGCCGCGGGGATCCGGCAGGCCCGCGTCGACGACGCCGCGGACGAAGCGCCGATCGAGCCGCCGCGGCCGCAGCAGGCCCGGGACGAGTCCGGCTGCGGCGGTGCAGCATTGGAGAATGCTGGGGGAGCGGACGGGGTCGGGCACCAGTGTCGTGGGTGTCATGCCGGATCCACCCGAACGATGGCGCTGTCCGCCCACACCCCGCGGTCACGCGCGCGGCGCAGTTTCTCGCGCAGGCACAGGTCCTGGTGGACGTTCGTCACTCCGGGCACCTTGATCAGCGGCACGATGTTCCACTGCCAGCCGTACCGCCGGTGCAGCGCCCGGTTGGCCCGCTCGGCGTCGGCGCCCGACAGGATGGTGGCCCGGCCCGCGACCGTCGTCGCGCCGCGGCGCACCCGGCCCCGGTAGTCGCACGCGGCGAGTTCGACCTCGCGGCGCGCGGCCAGCCGCCGGGTCTTCGGGCCTACCTTGGTCCGGAATACCAGCGTGTCGCCGTCGAACCCGAACCAGATCGGGGTGTCGACGGGCGTGCCGTCGCGGCGAAACGATCGGAGCAGGGCGTAGCGGGTGGCGCTCAGTTCGGCGAGGGGGTGATCCATGGACACAGTCAACAACTTAGAGTTGACTCTAAGTCAAGCATGGAATTCTCGGGAGGACGGATGGGTGCACGCCTGACGATCGGCGAGGTTGCGCGCCAGGCCGGGGTCGCCGCGACCACGCTGCGTTACTACGAGCGGATCGGGCTGGTGCCGGCGCCGACGCGGCTGGGCGGTCAGCGCCGCTACGACGACGCGGTGCTGGCCCGGCTCGAGGTGATCGGGCTCTGCAAGTCCGCGGGGTTCGCTCTCGAGGAGATCCAGGTGCTGTTCGCCGATGACGCCCCGGGGCGCCCCGCCAGCCGCGCGCTGGCCGAGGCCAAGCTCGCCGAAATCGATGCGCAGATGGCGTCGCTGGCCCGGGCGCGCGCCGTCATCGAATGGGGAATGCGCTGCACGTGCCCGTCGATCGACGCCTGCACGTGCGGCATTCACAGCCCGCTGGAGACTCAGAACTTGTAGCGCAGGATGCGGGCCTTGCGGGCGAACGCCGCGAACTTGCCGGATACCTTGGTAGCCAACCGAATCCAGCCCGGAAACACGTCGACCTCGGGAGCGTGTGCCAGGCTGGCCTCTTCGACCAGCGTCAGGCGTGGATTCCATATCTGTGGCACCCGGGCGTCCTTGAACCCCGGATAGCCCCACTGGGCGCCGACGCTGCTGAACATCTGCTGCGGGGCCAGCTTGACCGCCAGCCGGCTGAACCAGCCGATGCGCCCGTAGTCGTTGAAGGCCAGCTCCCCGGACGTGAAGTGCTCGGTGACGCGGCGAAAGACACCGGCGATCACCGGCTCGGACAGGAAAGCGAACAGCCCGTCGGCGATCACCATGGTGGGCCGCCCGCCCGGGATGGCGTTGGGCCAGCTGTCGTCGGCCACCGATGCGGTGACCGAGTGGGCCCGCTGGTGGGTCGGCATCAGCCGGTCACGCAGCGCGATGACGCCCGCCAAGTCGACGCTGTACCAATCGACCGCGGCCGGCGGGTCCACCCGGAACAGGCCCGTGTCCAAACCCGCGCCGAGGTCCACCACGACGGCGTTGGGGTGCGCGGCGGTGAAGGCCCGCACCCGGTCGTCGAGCATCTTCGCGCGCAGGGACGCCTGGCATACCACGCTCATCGGCACCCCGAGCCCGTCGAAGTCGTAGTCGATCCTTCTGACGATGTCGTCGGCGAGCTCGTCGTGCAGGATCGATCGCGGCCTCCGGCCGTGCCGCGGCCATCGGTTGTCGAGCGCCCGCGCGTACTGCGTCAGCAATGCGGTCTGCTCCAGCGGCGAGAGGTCGCTGACGTCAACGCCTCGATCGGGCCGCATGATCGACAACGTACTCGGTGCCGCTGACCGGCGACGTTGGCGCGCCGGAGAAATCGCGCAACCTATTCCGCGCCCGGCGATCGCGGACGTACGCTCACGAAGGGCAGCGCCGACGCAAAAGGAGAACGCACATGACGACACCCGAGCGTCCGGCCACGGTCTGCGAGGCGTTCCAGCGCACCGCGTCCATCGATCCCGGCGCCGTCGCGTTGCGCACGCCGGGTGACACCCAGACGCTGACGTGGCGGGAGCTCGCGGAGCAGGTGCGCAAGGTCGCCGCGGGCCTGGCGGGTCTGGGAGTCCGGCGCGGCGACACGGTTTCACTGATGATGGCCAACCGGATCGAGTTCTACCCACTCGAAATCGGTGCCCAACACGTCGGTGCCACTTCGTTTTCCGTATACAACACGCTGCCCGCCGAGCAGCTCACATACCTGTTCGGCAACGCCGGCACCAAAGTCGCGATCTGCGAGGAGCAATACGTGGACCGCATTCGCGCCAGCGGCGCGGACATCGAGCACATCGTCTGCATCGACGGTTCGCGGCCCGGCACCATCTCGGTGGACGAGCTGTATGCCGCCGCGCCAGCCGATTTCGACTTCGAGTCCACCTGGCGGGCGGTGCGGCCCGACGACGTCGCCACGCTGATCTACACCTCGGGGACCACCGGAAACCCCAAGGGCGTGGAGATGACCCACACCAATCTGCTGTTCGAGCTGTTCGCCCTCTACACCGTCCTGCCGGTCGGCTTCGGCGAGCGGGTCACGTCGTTCCTGCCGTCGGCGCACATCGCCGACAGGGTGATGGCGCTCTACGGGCTGGAGGTGTTCGGCTCCCGGGTGACGGTGAATTCGATTGCGGCCTTGAGCTTTTCCCACACCCGCGGCACCGCGCCCCACACCGTGGGCCGCGCGTCGGGCAGCGCGGCGGCGATGGCCTTCACGTCGGAGATCACCGTCACCCGGGAGCCGAACACCTCCAGCCCGTAGAGCGCCATCACCCTGTCGGCGATGTGCGCCGACGGCAGG